>JAHDDA010000040.1 GCA_020629595.1 Chitinophagales bacterium | reverse complement strand
GATGCTATGATTTTTGCAATGCTTTTTCCTAATATGATTGGTTTGGTATTTTTAGCACCAAAGGTTAAAGAAGAGTTTAACGATTACTTAGAGAAAATTAAAGGCTTGTAAAAAAATCTACCAATATTACAGCTAAAGTAAACACTAAATCCCCAATTAAGTATTTAAACTTAGTTGGGGATTTTTAGTTTAAATTTGAACACACTTCTAATTATTCAAATAAGCAATGGAAAAAATTGTAGGTGAGGTTTTACATTTATTTGAAACTGGAGATATAAATAAAAGTATTGAGTTGGCTGTAAATTATATCGAGAATAATACAGCTAATAATAAAAATATTGCCACTTTGGTTCATTTATATAATGACCTTACAATGTTTTTTCACGATACAAAAAATACCAAAAAAGCTATTTTTTATGCAAAAAAAGGAATAGAGCTTGCCAATTCATTTAACTATTTAGAAATACTTGCAAGTCAATATATGCGATTGGCTAATGTGTATGGTAAATTTCATATAAACGATCAAGCACTATTTTTTCTTAAAAAAGCAAAGCAAATTGCTCAACAAACTAATAATCGTGAAATTTTACCTTCAATACAATTTAACATTGCCTCATTATACTTCGATTTAGGAAAAATACAAAAATCATTAGATATAATTTCACCTATTTTGGAAGATAATAATTATGTGCTAAAACCTAAAGTTTATAGTTACCACAACCTATTGGCTAGCAACTGTTTTGCTCATCTTAAAAATTATAAAGCGGCACTGCTTTACAGTTTGAAAGGCTTGGAAAACGCAAAGTTTGATAATGATTTTTTATGGCAAGAAAAAGTAAAAATACCTATATATTATAGTTGTTTGGGAGAAATGGAAAAAGCTCAAGAGCTTTTAAAATCCTTGGAAAATAAAATAGAGCAAATTTCGGAAAATGAAGAAATATTAAGTACATACCAGTATGCTTGGGGGCTTTTTTATAAGCAAAGTAAAGACTTTAACAATGCTTTGAGGTTTTTAGAAAAAGCGATAGAGTTTCCATTTACAGAATTTCATTTTGAGATTTATTCTGATTTAATAAGTTGTTATCACTCGCTTGGAATGCACCAAAAAGCAATTGTATTATCAGATGAATATTTAAAATCGGCAAACAGATATTATGTAAAAGAAAGGGCAAAACGACTTTTAAAGATGAGTGCTTTTTTAGAGCTGAGAGAAGCAGAAAGTGAAGCAGATAAAAGTAAAGTGCTTTTTGACCAAGAGAAGAGATATAGAACAAACATTGAAGCCGAAAAAATTAAGTTTGATGAATTACTGAGTAATATATTACCCCAACAAGCGGTAATAGAGCTAAAAGAAAATGATTTTGTAAAACCCCAGAAGTATGAAAGTGTAAGTGTTTTGTTTGCCGAACTTGTAAATTTGAACACCATTTTGGATAATAAATGCCCTGAAGAAGTAATTGAACTACTTAATGAAATAATAACTGCTTTTGATAAATTGGCTATTGCTCACAAAATTGAACGGATTAAAACCATTGGTAGTACCTATATGGCAGTTGCAGGTGTTCCACTACCAAATGATAAGCATTTAACCAATATTATGGCATTTGCCCAATCTATACTAAAAGAGTTATCTAAGTTTAATAAAAATAAAAACACTGATATTAAGCTAAAAATAGGTGTAGATTCTGGTTCGTTAATTGCGGGTGTAGTTGGGCACAGAAAATTTGCTTATGATGTTTGGGGCGATACAGTAAACACAGCAGCAAGAATGCAAAGTTATGGTCTAACTGGTAAAATTCAGTGTACAAACAAGGTGTATGAACAATTAAAAGAGACATACACCTTTGAAAATCGGGGAATGATAGACATAAAAGGAAAAGGTAAAATGAATACTTGGTTTTTTGTTATTAGAAAATAACATTTAGTAATTATTACTATTTAATTTAGAAACTCTTTGTTTAACTTTTCGTAGATTTAACCTAACCAACAATTACAGCTTTAAACCTTCTTTTTGAAATTGGTATATGAGCCATATTTACTCAAACAAACAAAAGCAAGAAAAAATAGCATTTCAAAATGAAATTCAAGTTCATTTTGAAAAGAATGACTATGCTAATGTTATAAAGCAAGCCAATCAATTTTTGTTACTATTTAATGATGCTACATTTGATAACATAAATGCGAAAGTATATCAATATCTAAGTTATGCCTATTATGTTACTTTTCAGTTTGCTAAGGGAGAAAATATTGCTTTAAAAGGTATAAGACTTTGTAAAAATAATGGATATTTAGATGATACTATAGGTGAATTGTATAGGCATTACGCCTTAAATACACGACTTCCTGTAAAAAGGTTGTTTGCTATAAAAGAAGCCTTAAAATATGCTCAATCAGAGGTGTTAACTATTAATATCTGGTTGAGTTTTATATTGGAATGTAGCTTTAATGCCCAATTTAAAGTTGCCGAAAAAGTTATTCCTAAACTAAAAGTAAAAGTAAACTTATTAAACAATGGATTAATAACAGCCGATTTTTATAGACATCTGGCACTGTTGTATATGTATCAAGAGAAGTATCATCAATGTTTGCATTATGCAAGGCTGTCGCTTCGTTTATATCAAAAACAATCAAAAGTTTATAAACAAAAATTAGACGTTAAGTATTTTCAAATCCGTTTTTTTGATATAATCATAAGCATAAAGCTAAAATACGCAAGTCTAGCAAAAGAAGAATTGGCACACGTAAAAGAAGAAATAGTTGAACATAATTTACAAAACGATGTATCTCTAAACTACCTACTAAAAGTAACTAATGCACATTATGCTTATTACGTGCTTAAAAACTACGAACTTATTTATTTATACCTAAATCCAATTAGAAAGTATTTGTTTTCTACATTTCTACATTCGCAAGAATGCTTAATGTTATACAATACCTGTGAAATATTGGGCTACAAAGAAGAGGCAGAGACTATAAGAACACAAATACAAATAAAATTTAAGAACCATTTCTCTATCAGTTCAGCAGAAAGAAATTCAAGTTTACAAGCCTATTTTTTACAATATGGTACAGAACATTATAGTACAGGAATGAAAAAATTAATTTCACAAGAAATAGCGTTTCAAGAAGAATTACTATTAGAGAAACAAAAAACAGAAGAATTATTAAAAAATATTTTTCCAGTTCAAACATTACAAGAATTTCAAAGTAATAATAAAATTTTACCCAAAAAATACACCGAAGCCTCTGTTATATTTATTGATATAAAAGGTTTTACCCATTTAACCAATACAGTTACGCCAGAAAAACTAATAAATACGCTTAACTATATTTTTACACTTTTTGATGATATTGCGGTAAAACATAAAGTAGAAAGAATAAAAACCATTGGCGATTGTTATATGGCAGTATCTGGTGTTCCTGTTGCCCAAAAAGAACATTTAAAACAAATGGTTAAATTTGCAATAGAGATTTTAGAAATAATGCCTCAAATCAATAGTAAAATTCAAATAAAAGAAAAAATTTTAGTACGTATTGGTATAAATTCAGGAGAACTCATAGCAGGAGTGTTCGGTACTATAAAATATGCCTACGATGTTTGGGGCAAAACCGTTCAAATAGCCCAAGTATTAGAACAATCGGGTAAAATAGGGAAAATTAATTGTACTAATAAAATTTACGAAAAACTTACATTCTTAAATAAAGAACAATTAGATTACTTTGTAATTACCTAAATGCCGTTGAGCAGTTGGAAACACTTAAAGTCTAATGTTGTTTACTGTTTGAAAACAAAAAAAAAGTAAATACGTATTAGAATAATGTTATAAGTTAATTATTTTCATATTTATCATATAATATTTGTATTAGTAGTTGGAAAATTAGTATTTGATTTAGATATTTGAACTATTATCTTAAAAATACTTGTTTTATCACTTCTTTAAAATAGTAAAATAAGTTTAATTTAGTTTATTACAATTTATTTGCAGTATATTAACACACATAAGTTTGAATCTTTAAATAAACTCTTTATCCAAAAATAGAAAATGCAATACCAAGAGGTAAGTAAGTACATAACGCAATTGTTAAGAACCAAGCTAAATCCAAACTTGTATTACCATTGTTATGAGCATACCCAAGAGGTTGTAAATAATACAATAATTTTAAGCGAATCTTATAACTTAAGCAAAGAAGAATCTACAATTCTCGAAACAGCAGCCTTAATGCACGATCTTGGGTTTATTGAAGTTTACAATGGACATGAACAAAAAGGAGCAGCTTTAGCCGCAAAAATCTTACCTGAATATGGATATAATAATGAGCAAATATCACAAATTCAAAGATTAATAGAAGTAACCAAAGTAGGCGAAACCCCAAAAACAGATTTAGAGAAAATTATTGTCGATTCAGATTTATTTTACCTAGGAACAAATAGTTTTAATCGAATTTCGGGCAATCTTTTTAAAGAATGGGTTGCATTTAATATGGTTGATAGCCTCGCAGATTTTCTTGAAAAACAAATCAAGTTCTTAAAAATTCATAAGTATTACACACCTTATGCTCAAAAGCATCTTCAACCAGAAAAAACTAAAAATGTTTATACCGTAGAGTATGAATTGCGTCAACTAAGAGAACGCCAATTAAGTAGTCTGGCTCAACCAGCATCTTTTGTTTCTTGGAAAAACAATAGATTATTAAAGGATTTGAATAGTGAACAAATTGAAACTTTAGAAAAGTTTGTTCATAAGAAAAATTATAGTTTAAACGAAAAAATAATAACAGAAGGAGAAAAAGGAGATACCATTTACTTGATAGAACAGGGTAGTGTTTACATCGAAAAAGAAGAAGTAGAACTAGCTGAACTATTTGAAGGAGAATTTTTTGGGACAATGATATTGCTTGAAAACTCATTGAGATCAGCATCTGCAATAGCAGCAAAATTACCAACAAGTATAGCATTCTTCAAGAAAGAGGATATAGAAACCATTAAAAAAGAAATAGATACAGATATTTATCTAGGTATTCTTAAAAATCATATGATTGCACAGCAAGAAGCCCTTAGAAGTACCAACGAAATGGGGGTTTTAGAAGCTAAAAATTACAGAGCTGAAGCTGAAAAAAGTTTACAATTTGGAGCATTCATTGCTAACATCGTAGATAGTATTTCAAACTTTGTACTACTTACCGATGAAGCTATGAATATAGTAGATGCAAATAATGCTTGGACCAAACTATCGGGTTATGAAAAATCTGAAGTTATGTCTAAACCACTTGAAAACTTTATTGATGAAGCTAAAATACTAATTGCTAAAAACTCAATGATTCAAAACAATGGTTTAGAAACACTTATTAGCCATAAAGGTAACAAAAAAATACCCGTACAAATTACCGTAAAACCAGTATTTAAAGGAGATATTGTTGGAGGTTATATTATCTCAGGTAGCGATATGACTTTAGAGTATAAAACTCGTGAGCAATTAGAAGATTATATTCACGATTTAAAAGCTAAAAACAGGTTGTTAAGTGATTTTAACAACATTCTTTCTCATGATTTACAAGAGCCAGTAAGAACCATAAATAATTTTGCCAATATTCTTGAAAAAAAATTAGGAGATAAACTGGGCGAAAGTGAAAAAGAATTTATGGGTTTTATTAAGTCTGGTGCAGCCCGAATGGGAACTATGATTAAAGCTTTACTAGACTATACCAAACTGGATGGTATAAAACTAAAAAAGACATTAGCTGATATACACTTTTTAGTAGAAGGTATCTGCTTAGATATTCGCTTGTTGATGGAAGAAAAAAATGCTAAAGTTGAATTGGATAATATAAAACCAATTTTAGCAGATAAAACGTTACTTAAACAAGTATTACATAATTTAATAGTAAACGCAATAAAGTATTCTAAACCAGATGTAGCACCAATAATAGAAATTCAAACATTAAGCTCACCTGACAATACAACTATTGTACTAAAAGATAACGGAAAAGGAATAGAACAAAATCGAATAGAACAAATATTTAAACTATTTCAGCGTGGTCCAGAAAAAGATGAAGTATCTGGTACTGGTATAGGCTTAGGGATAAGTGAAAAAATTGTTTCTATGCACAGAGGTGAAATATGGTTAGAAAGTGAACTGGGTAAAGGAACTACATTCTATGTTAAGTTACCTAATAAATAAAACCCTGTTTTACAATATAATAAAAGCACTAAACTGAGCTAAAAATCCTAAAATGTATCCGTAATTTACCTCTCTTAGAGAATGTGCATTTAGTGCTAAGCGTGAAAAACCAATTAATCCTCCTAAAAAAATACTTAATACCAAAACACTACCTAAAGCATATAAAGAAGTGGAACTAGCAAAAAGTACAATTGCTACAAATGCCCCAGCACCAATGGTATGAAGACTAACTTTGAAATATAAAATATTTACAACGTAGGCTATTGCTAGGCACAAAACTGCTCCCAACATTACAGGCGTAAGCCCAATAGGAAAAAAGTCTTTTTTAAGAAAAACAATAAATGTCCAGAAAAAAAAGAACAAAACAGCAATAAAAGGAATAGCCCGTTGCTTGCGTTTTTCTAACTTAAAATCATCTAAAACTTTACTTTTTTGTAAACCAAGCAACACAATTATAGGTAGTAAAATAGTGTTTACAATAACATTTAATAAAATAATATTACTTAAACCACTACCTAATTTTGAATAATAATAAGGATTGCACCACATTAAAAAAACAATAGAGTAAAGTGGTAAAAATAATGGATGAAAAATATAGGAAATTAAATTGGCAAACAACTTCATAATTAAAAATTCAATATCAAAAACTCAATCTTCTTTAGTATCCTGCTCAACCATATCCTTTTCAATACGGTTTACTTCAGGAATTATTTCAGAATATTTAGGCAAATCTTTCATACTATTCAAACCAAAATGTTGCATAAACATAGGACTTGTTTTATATAAAAGTGGCTTACCCACCGTTTCGGCTCTGCCAGCCGTTTCAACCAATTCTTTTTCAAGTAACTTTTGAATACTATAATCAGCACTTACGCCTCTAATTTGTTCAATATCTAACTTAGTTACAGGCTGTTTATAGGCAATAATAGCCAAAGTCTCCATAGCTGCTTTACTTAATCTTCGTTTAGCTTTAAGGTTTAAAAAACTTGTAACAGATTTATGATATTCATTCTTCGTCATAAATAAATATCCATTACCTATATTTACCAGCTCTATAGCCGAACTCGATTCAGTATATTTTTTTCTAAGCCCTTCAATATTTTGAGAAATTAATTCATTTGAAAATTGTACTTCAAGGCTTTTTTGTAGGGTTTCAATAATATCAACCAATTTAATAGGGCTTTCTGCCACAAAAATTAGGGCTTCAATATGATTTAATAAAACTTGTTCGTTTATTTCTGCGTGTTCAAACACTTTTAAATTGTTTATTCAAAATAAAATGTAAAGTTAATAGTTTTTTATAAGCTATCTCCGTTCACAATAAATCAAAATAAAGAAATTAGCAATGCCCGAAACAGCACTAATTATATTCATAAAAAATCCAATTTTAGGAAAAGCCAAAACACGTGTTGCCGCAAGTGTAGGAAAACACAAAGCCTTAGAAATATACAAAGAATTATTACTACATACCAAAAAAGTAGTACAATCGGTAAATACTCAACGGTATTTGTTCTACACATACTTTATTGACAAAGCAGATAATTGGAATAACAATGAGTTTCACAAAAAGCTACAAACTGAAGGCGATTTAGGCAAAAAAATGAAAGATGCCTTTGAATATTGCTTTACACAAGGAGCAGAAAAAGTAGTAATTATTGGTAGTGATTGTGGCGATTTAAGCAAAACCCATATTGAAAAAGCCTTCAATTTGCTAAACCATAACGAAATTGTAATAGGACCAGCCGAAGATGGAGGATATTATTTACTTGGTATGAGTAAAAAAAACTATTTCGTTTTTGAAAACAAAGAATGGAGTACAAGTACACTACTAGAAAGTACCATTTCCGAAATAAAACAGCACAACAAAACATTTCAATTATTAGAAATACTAAACGATATTGATACTTTCGAAGATTATAAACTTTGGAAAGAAAAATAGAAGATTGAGAATTTAAGATTTTACGCTTAAATCAACAACTTATGTACCCTAAGGCTGTTTAGCTATTGAGACTGTTGTGAAAAGAGACTAATTTTGCAGTCCAAAAATTGAATAATAAAAAATAAATAACTTCAAAAGTTGGAGTTGTATAAAACAAAATTTTTTTAAATGTTATCAGTAGATTTAAAATTACCTTACAAAGTAAAAGACATTTCTTTAGCCGATTGGGGACGTAAAGAAATTGAATTAGCAGAAGCGGAAATGCCAGGTTTAATGGCATTACGTGAAGAGTACAAAGGCAAAAAGCCATTAGCAGGTGCTCGTATTGCAGGTTGTTTACACATGACTATTCAAACTGCTGTTTTAATCGAAACTTTAGTTGATCTTGGTGCAGATGTACGTTGGTCATCTTGTAATATTTTTTCTACGCAAGACCACGCTGCTGCTGCTGTTGCTGCTGCTGGTGTACCAGTTTTTGCTTGGAAAGGAATGAACGAAGAAGAATTTGATTGGTGTATTGAGCAAACTTTATTCTTTGGAGACGAAAGTAAGCCATTGAATATGATTTTAGATGATGGAGGTGATTTAACGAATATGGTTTTCGATAAATATACTGAAATGGTTCAAAACATTAAAGGTTTATCAGAAGAAACAACAACTGGTGTTCACCGTTTATACGAACGTATGGAGGCAGGTACTTTATACATTCCAGCTATCAATATTAACGATTCGGTTACAAAATCTAAGTTTGATAATAAATACGGATGTAAAGAATCTTGTGTAGATGCTATTCGTAGAGCTACAGATGTAATGTTGGCTGGTAAAGTAGCCGTTGTTGCAGGTTATGGTGATGTTGGAAAAGGTTCTGCTGCTTCTTTGCGTGGTTCTGGTGCTAGAGTGATTGTTACTGAAATTGATCCTATTTGTGCGCTTCAAGCAGCGATGGACGGTTTCGAGGTAAAGAAAATGAGCAATGCCATTCCTCGTGCGGATATTATTGTTACGGCTACTGGAAACAAAGATGTAGTCAATGGTGAGCACTTCAAAATGATGAAGGACAAAACCATCGTTTGTAACATTGGTCACTTCGATAATGAAATTGATGTAGCTTGGTTGAATGCAAATGCTCAAAAAGTAGAGATTAAACCTCAGGTTGATAAATATACTTTGGAAGGTAAAGATGTTATCTTATTGGCTGAAGGTCGTTTGGTTAATTTGGGTTGTGCTACTGGTCACCCTTCTTTTGTAATGTCTAACTCTTTTACCAATCAAACTTTGGCTCAGTTGGAGTTGTGGAAAAACAGTGCGAATTATAAAAATGAGGTATATATGTTGCCTAAGCATTTGGATGAAAAAGTAGCTCGTCTACACTTAGCTAAAATCGGTGTTGAATTGGAAGAGTTGAGCAACGAACAAGCTGAATACATTGGTGTAAAAGCTGAAGGTCCTTACAAACCTGAATACTATAGATACTAAAAATTAGACTTTGAAAAATCGTAAAAACGAGATTTCGAAACTGTTGAAAGTAAAACGCCTCATTGTCATTCGACAATGAGGCGTTTTTAATTACAATCTGTAAACCCAGCGCCGTCATTCCAGAATTTTGAGAAGCGAAGCGTAACAAAATATCTGGAATCTGTTATCTTTTAGGAGTATTCTAAAACAAGACAGATCCTGGTGCGCCAGTCCGACAAACATGTACGTTCGTTTCACTACAGCAAATTCTGGAATCACGTTTCCAGTTTTACAGTTAAAATACAACCATCTTCACCAATTCCCTCCGACCATTTTCTCCAACAATTTCAATAAGGTAAACTCCGCTCTTGGGCGAGTCCAACAACACATTCACACGATTACCAAGAACAGTTTTCTGATGCGCCACCGTTTTACCAACCGCATCATAAACAACAATCTCAGCCTCCTGAAAATCCGAAGTCAATTCCAATACAAAATCCCCTTTGTTTGGATTTGGATAAATGTGAGCGGAAGCGTTTAGAATATCTTCTATGCCGACCATGTTTGCAAATTCTTGAAAACTGGCTTCAGATACGCTTACAGGAAATACATCTTTACAATTTATCCCATAATTTATACAAAGATTGCCCTCAAATGGCTCACATGTTTCCAGTGATATTTGTATTGGATCGAAAATCGAAACACTTATATTAAGATTTGGATTGTCTGATGTTACAGAGAAATTATTAAGTGGAGGTTGCCCAATTACATTAATTGCTAGATTAGAATAAAAAAGTATTTCACATTCCTGATCTTGTGAATTATGAAATGGAGAAAAAGAAGTAGTTTCACTGGAACTGAATTCGTATATTAATGCATTAGCATCAGTAGGATAGCTAATATTTTTATAATAATACCCTTCACATTCATTTATATCATAAACATAAAATTGATATTCAGTACCACCATCAAATACAGGTAACGATATTTCTAACGTATCTCCTTCAGACAATGAATCTAAAGCCAAAAAATTCTCATTAAAATAATCTCCACTTAAATCATAATAATATTGAGTAACATTTAAGTTGTAAGGACCTGTCCCTCCACTGATTTTTAAGCTAATACTAGAAGCTGAACTCCCATAACAACTATAACCGCTTTCAAAATTTACTAAATCAAGACTCAAATCAGAAGTATCGGCTACTGAACCACTATTTTCAATTATGGGAGATTCAAATGCTGCATAAATGCTGGAATAACTTAACAAAATAAGTATCCCCAATAAGATTGTGTTTAGTTGTTTCATTGATCAACATTTTTTATGATTTCTTACCTAAATATAACTAAAAAACCATGAACCGAAGCCCGTCATTCCAAAAAAGAATAAACGGAACGTTTAGGCTTTGTTTGCAATGTGTTATCTTTTAGGAGTATTCTAAAACAAGACAGATCCTGGTGCGCCAGTCCGACAAACATGTACGTTCGTTTCACTACAGCAAATTCTGGAATCACGTTTCCAGTTTTACAGTTAAAATACAACCATCTTCACCAATTCCCTCCGACCATTTTCTCCAACAATTTCAATAAGGTAAACTCCGCTCTTGGGCGAGTCCAACAACACATTCACACGATTACCAAGAACAGTTTTCTGATGCGCCACCGTTTTACCAACCGCATCATAAACAACAATCTCAGCCTCCTGAAAATCCGAAGTCAATTCCAATACAAAATCCCCTTTGTTTGGATTTGGATAAATGTGAGCGGAAGCGTTTAGAATATCTTCTATGCCGACCATATTGACGAATTCAACCATGACATTTTCACCCAAAAGCTGACAACCATTGGCATCGGTGACAGATACTTCATACATACCCCAAGGATAACCTGTAAAAACATGTGTACCTGCTTCAGAGATCTCCCCTGCTGTTTCACCAATAATGTAGTTATAAGGTGGTGTTCCACCTGCTATGTTTAGAGTTATCTCTCCGTCTGTGGATTCATTGGTAGAGCTTGAGGAATTTGATGTGATTAGAATAAGTGAATCTGGGGCAGTAATCTGAATAGGAACTTCTAAAGTACAACCACGGTCGTCTTCAAAATATATTAAATATTCTCCAGCAGGGTAATCTTCTAAAATTAACAATCCATCTTGCAAATCTTCAAAAAAAGTTCCATCTAAAGAATAAGTGTAATCAGAATTGAAAACGCCATTATTGACTTCTATGGTCAGATTAGATGTATTACCTGCACATAAAATTGTTTCAGATAATACATCTGCTTCCAATGGCGTATTTTGGTTTTCAAATTGTGTTTCTGAAACATTTATAGAAATGTTATCCACACAACCATTTCCATAATAAAAAGACATTGTACTATTAAATGGTTCGGTAGCAATTATATCAATTTCAGTATACCAGTCGTAATTATTTCCAGAAATTTGAAGATCAGGGTTGTCAGTAGAATAACTAAATGATGTGTGGGAATGATCAACTACTATATTAGCTTCAAAGTAAACATTACAGTCTGTGAAATATGGTTCGAAATTAATAAATTCATTACCACCAATAGATGCATTTATTTGTGGTGCCAAATTAATGTTTATAGCATTAATACAAGAACTAACATCTGTTAGTGTTATTTCATAATTTAGAAAATCATAATCAGCTGGTAATACAAGTGTAATATTTTCACCTTCTGATAAGGAATCTAATTCAATAAAGTTCTCAGTAAAATATTCTTCCCCACCAAAAGAATTATATCCATCTTGACTAACATTTAAACTATAAGGGGCTACTCCACCAGTAACTTCAATAACCAGAACTGCTGGTTCATAAGAACAATCAGGGGTCTCTTCTAAACTAAGCATCACTATTTCTAAGGATGCCGCCTCAATAATCTCAAATTCCTTAGTCTCTTCACATCCTTCGGGCGAAACCAAATCCACCGTATAAATCCCTGCTTCCAATCCAGAAACAGCATCAGTGGTATCTCCTGTTGACCATAAATACGAAGTATAGAAAGTAGAATCATTGATGGGAGTAATACTTGCCGAACCATCATTTTCGCCAACACAACTGATATTGGTATAATTTAACTGTGCGCCTTCCGCTTCTTCGACTTCTATGCGTTTGACCATTACACAGCCATCTTCATGGGTGAGAGTTACATAATGAATCCCTGCAGAAAGACCATAAGCATGGTGTAAGGTATCTCCACTTGACCATAAAAATTCACAGTCGTTAAACATACAAGGACAAACAAATGGGC
>JAHDDA010000039.1:11046-12879 GCA_020629595.1 Chitinophagales bacterium | reverse complement strand
AACGACAGATGAAATGTACCATAAAAATCGTGATAAGGTCTATTAATTACTTTTTGTAATACACAAAAATAACAATTTGTAGCTGATTAAATAAATTAATTACCTCTTCTAATAGAAGATTTTACTTCAATTTAATCAAGGTCATATTTCCATATCTACCTACACCTATTACAATTCATCAAACCCCAAACAAAAATTCCAAAGTATCTACCCCATCGGCATAATCCCACAAATTAGGTTTTTGGGCTGTTCCAAAAGGAATGCAATTTTCGTGTTTTCCAACTTTACATTGAATATTGTCTTTTTCTTCTTCTAAGATTTCATTCAATTCATTTTCCGTATTGTAAAACTCATAATGTACAACCGCTAAACGAGAAAATAAGGCTTTATCTTCTCGCATAATAAAAAATTCATTTGCCAAATGTGGTTCTTGGTTCATTAAGTAAAGTGCTAAATTGTATTCAAAATTATTTTGATACTTATGGTGGTTTCTTAATTCCATTTTAAAGGCAAAAACATCAAAAATTTTGGTTAAATTGTAGTCTTTGGGTACATAAACTTTAGAAACATTGCGACAACCTAAACCAAAATAATCAAAAATATCATTTGCTAATAACTTCAATTCTTCATCAGTTTCATTTCCTTGAAGAATGGCAATTGAGGTTCTATTTTTTCTTAAAAGTAAAGGAACATTTCTAAAATAATATTCAAAATATCTTGCAGAATTATTACTTCCTGTGGCAATTACGGCATCAAAGTTGGCAAGTTTAGGAACAATTTGAATATAATTTTTTATTGCTTCATCTATTTCATATAATTTTTCAATAATGAATTTCATTAAAATTTCATCTTTTGAAGAAAGTTTTACTAAAGCAATATTTCCACTTATAAACACAGAAATTAAATCGTGAATACCAACAAGTGGGATGTTACCAGCGCAAATAACGCCTATTTTTTTACTTTTTAAAACAAAGTTATTTGAACCATAAAGTTCCACCCATTTATTAAGATTTTCGGCGTTTAAATAATTTTGAGCTATTGACTTAATAGCATTTTCTTGATTTTCTATTGTAAACCAAGGATTTTTAACTTTAGCTTTAATCAAAACCGAATTATAATTTTCTAAGTTTTTAATTAGGTTTTGCCCTAACTTTGCTAATAATTCTATTCTTTTTGTTAAATTCATTTTAAACTTTTTACTTAAAGTGGGAGTTAAATTAGCTTTGAGTTACAAAACAAATAAAAAATATTACCAATGGCAATAATGATAACCGATGAATGTATAAATTGTGGAGCTTGCGAGCCAGAATGTCCAAATAATGCAATTTATGAAGGTGGAGTTGAGTGGGCAATGGCAGATGGAACAGGAGTAAAAGGAGATTATACACTTTTAGATGGAACTGTTGTAGATGCCGATGATAGACTTGAACCTGTTGATGAAGATGTTTATTTTATAGTTTCAGATAAATGCACTGAATGTAAAGGTTTTCATGAAGAACCACAGTGTGCAGCTGTATGCCCTGTTGATTGTTGTGTTCCCAACCCTGAACAAGAAGATACCGAAGAAGAATTGTTACAACGTAAGGATAACTTACACTTAGAAGAGTAGAAAATACATAGAAGCACTTTTATAGAATGGTTAGCTCTTACAGGAGCTAACTATTCCAAAAATCCCGCATTTCTCAAGCCACTTTCAATTAAAAAGCTCACTCAAACTCAAAGCAATTACAAATAAAAAAAGCTCAATAATTAAATAATTATTGAGCTTATAAAATTGGAGTACCCGGGGCGGGAATCGAACCCGCACGACCTCAACGGTCACAGGATTTTAAG
>JAHDDA010000039.1:0-10932 GCA_020629595.1 Chitinophagales bacterium | reverse complement strand
GACCCCAACCTTGGCAAGGTTGTGCTCTACCAACTGAGCTATTTCCGCTTATAAAGAACTTTTCTAAACCATTATTCTTTCAATGGGAACGCAAAGATAGTATTAAAAACATTTACTATCCAAATATTTAAGCATCTTTTTTTAAAAAATTTTAATTGCTAATTTTTGATACATTTCTAATTTATCAACTGCAATTATTTTCCCTAATTCTAAACCAGTAACTTCAACTTTTTCAATGGCATTTCTTATTAACCTTAAGGTAGGAAAACCAACCTTTGCAGTCATTCTTCTGACTTGCCTATTTTTCCCCTCAGTTAAAGTAATATTAATCCACGAATCTGGTACTGTTTTTCTGAAACGTACAGGAGGTTTTCTTTTCCAAATTGCTTCTGGTTCATTAATAATTTCAACAAAGGCTTTTTTTGTAAAATACGCTTTTTTATTAATCCGTATTTCTACGCCATTTCTTAAAAGCTGAGTAGCCTTTTCATTTATTTGCCCATCTACTTGTACCCAGTATGAACGCTTATGCCCAAACTTTGGGTCTAACAATTGAGTGTGTAAAACCTTGTCATTTGTTAAAATAAGTAAACCTTCACTGTCTTTATCTAATCTTCCAACTGGATATACATCTTTGGAAATGCTTAAATTATTTTCTTCCAATAAATGCGATAAATTCAAGTGTTTATCTCCTGTAAATCTTGTTTCGTAACCAAAGGGTTTATTCACTAAGTAATATTCCATAGTTAGTAAATTTTTATATCAATTTCAAATTTACGATAAATTAAAAAGTTTGGTTTCAAAAAGTTGAAAACAAATTTTCGGTCATTCTAATTTAAACGATTTTTATATAAAAGCAACAGATTTACTAGGTCTTTACAAATTGAGAATAAAAACACACAAAATAACAAATCCAAATTTTAAACAATTATTAGTTCTATCCTTTTAAGTAAATTATTTTATACTTTAGCCAAATAAAAATTTAATATGGAAATTTCTGAAATTCAAGCAGAACTTGAACAATATATTCAATACTATTATCAGCAAAATTTTAATAACCGTCCACAAAGTCTTTATGAGCCGTTGCAATATATAATGCTACAAAAAGGAAAAAGAATTAGACCTTTATTGTGCATTTTAGCCTTCAATTTGTATAGAGATGATATTTCATCGGCTTTTGGAGCAGCTAATGCAATTGAGTTATTTCACAATTTTTCATTAGTGCATGATGATGTAATGGACGATGCGTTTTTAAGGCGTGGAAAACCAAGCGTTTTCGCAAAATATGGATTGAACAATTCAATTTTAAGTGGAGATGTAATGTTAGTGTATTGTTATCAGCTTTTAGCACCATATTTAGTAAACAAACCTGCAATTTTACAAGTTTTCACAAAAACAGCAATTGAAGTTTGCGAAGGACAACAGTTTGATATGGATTTCGAAGAGACTGAGAACGTAGGTATTGATGATTACCTTCAAATGATTAAGCTAAAGACATCTGTACTGTTAGGTGCAAGCCTTAAAATTGGTGGAATTTTAGGAAACGCAAACAATAAAGATTTAGAAAATCTGTACAACTTTGGAATTAATATTGGTTTAGCATTTCAGTTAATGGATGATTGGTTGGATGCTTTTGCATCGCCAGAAATGTTTGGTAAAGCAGTTGGTGGAGATATAATTAACAACAAAAAAACTTTCTTACATCTAAAGAGTATGGAATTAGCAAATGATTCTCAAAAAGATAAAATTTCACAAATTACTCAAATGCCCAAAGACAATAAAAAGGTAAATGCAATGCTTGAAATATACAAGGAATTAGGAGTAGAAGAAGAGAACAAAAAACTAATGAGAAAATATCACTTGGCTGCTTTAGAGAATTTAAAAGCAATTAATGTAGATGAAAAGAAGAAACACAATTTAACAATCATAGCTGAAACACTTTTGAAAAGAATTAAGTAATTAATTAATTTATGTTTTAATTTGCAATTCAAAAAAATAAAATGAAGAAAATAAAAGTAATTGAATGTCCTAGAGATGCAATGCAAGGAATTAAAGACTTTATTCCTACAGATAAAAAAGTGGCTTATATAAACCAATTATTAAAGGTTGGCTTTGACACTTTAGACTTTGGTAGCTTTGTTTCGCCAAAAGCTATTCCTCAAATGCGTGATACATTTAGCGTATTGAATAGGCTTGAATTAGAAGAGTCGCTAACACATCTTTCTGCGATAGTGGTAAATATGCGTGGTGCAGAAAATGCTTGTGAGTTAGATGAAATCAGGTATTTAGGTTATCCATTTTCAATATCAGAAACTTTTCAGCAAAGAAACAGCAAAAAAGGACTTGATGAATCTTTTGAATTGGTTCAACAACTGAGAAATTTAAGCGAAATAAATGGAAAACAACTAATAGTTTATGTTTCAATGGCGTTTGGAAATCCGTATGGTGATTTTTATGATCCAGCAATTTTAGCTCATTGGGTTGACAGATTGGTAGAGGAAGATATTGAAATAATTAATCTTTCGGATACCGTAGGTGTAGCAACTCCCAAACAAATAACTCAAGCGTTTGGAGAATTAAGTTTAGATTACCCTGAAACTGAATTTGGCGTACACCTTCATACAAGACCCGATAATTGGAAGGAAAAAGTGGAGGCAGCTTATGAAATAGGTTGCACCAGATTTGATGTTGCAATAAAAGGTTATGGTGGCTGTCCAATGGCTAAAGATGAATTGGTAGGTAATTTAGCAACTGAAAATTTAGTTTCATTTTTAGAAGATAAAAATTTAAACCACAGTTTAGACCTAGAAGAATTAGGTGTAGCAATGAAGGAAAGTAATAAAGTATTTCTAAATTAGATTTTATGAATGAAAAAACTAAAGAAGTTTGGCGTGCTATTTTAATTACTTATAGAGAAATGATTAACAACAGGTATCAGCACCAAAACTTACATAGCCAATACGATTTACCCGATGCTTTTTCAGAAGAAAGATTAGAAAATTTTAGAAATTACTTTTTAAATTTTCTTTATCCTCATCCCGATATAAGAGAACAACTAAATGCTACATTTGAAAACCTTGATTCTTATATTAAAAAGCCTAAAAAGTTACTTCGGTTATTGTTTGACTCAACTGGCATAGTTTTAAAATTTGGAACTAAACTGCCTCAAATTGCCAATGCTGGAGTAAAAGCATTACAATCATTTAGAGCAGCTACCAAGTTTGAGAACAAGTTGACTGAAAATGCTATTTTATTTGAATTAGAACCTCCTTTTTTACCAGATGATATTGATTATTTGATTTCAACTTTAAACAGTAAAGAAATTAATAATTTTATAGCTGGTTGTGAGTCCTTATTTGAAATATTACATAATCGACCATTGGTAGAAAAAATAATAGAAGTCATTGCTTTTTTGGTAGAAAAAATGAAAAGTCAACCAGATATTTATTCCGAAGATGAAATTTTAGGAATAGAAATGGGCTTTAATATTATTAAAATAGGAAATGATTTGTTCGAAGAATTAAATGAAGATGATAGAAGAAGAATGTTTGAAATAACTGTTCAAATTGAAAGAGATAATTTGAATAAAATTTTTGATGATGGATTTTGAGAAGAATATAATTTTAGAAAATGAAATAGTAAAACTACTTCCTCTTCAACATACGCATATTGAAGATTTAAGACTATTCTCAGAAAATGAACCTGAGTTGTGGAAATATTCTCTAATGACTGCGGCTGGAATTGACAATTTAGAAAAATACATAAACAAGGCATTATCTGATAGAAAAAAGGAAACCTCCTACCCTTTCGTTGTGTTCGACAAAAAATACAATACAATTGTTGGCTCTACTAGATTTTATGATTTTCAGAAAGCACACAAAACTATTCAGTTAGGTTACACTTGGTACGGAAATAAATATCAAGGAACTGGAATTAACAAAAACTGTAAATTTTTGATGTTAAATTATGCTTTTGAAAACCTAAAGTTAGAAAGAGTTGAGTTTAGAGCAGATGCTACAAACAATAGAAGTATTGCAGCAATGAAAAGCATTGGCTGTACAGTAGAAGGCATTTTGCGTTCAAATTGCAAGGCACAAGTTGGCAGGCGTGATAGTATTATTTTAAGTATTCTGAAAAACGAATGGAAACAGAAGTTAAAGAACAATTTATTAAACAAAATTCAAAATTTAAAGCCTTGAAAATATTTTAAAAATATCTTCAAGGCTTTATAATTATCTGTAATGACTAAAGAACTTGTGGCTGTATTCTGTAATTCGGTTGGTCAGGAAACCAATCAAGAGAAAGAGCCTTTGTTGGTCTGCTGACCAACAAAACCCACCATAAGTTAATTGGTCGTTACAATTATCTATTATAAATAAACCTTATACTAACAACGCCTCTGTATCATCAATAGTAGGCGGTGTTTTCTTTGGTTTATCTTCAGTATAAAAATCAACAACTAAAGGCGTTGCAATAAATATTGAAGAATACGTACCAACAAAAATTCCAATTAATAGAGCAAAAGAGAAACCTCTAATTGCCTCACCACCGAAAACAAACAATATTAAAACTACAATTAAGGTAGTTAATGATGTAATAATTGTACGGCTTAAAGTACTGTTAATTGCATCGTTTACGTTTTGTAAAAATGGCACATCTCTTTCAGCTAAATATTCACGAATACGGTCAAATACAACAACGGTATCGTTTATAGAATAACCAATTACCGTTAAGATTGCAGCAATGAATGATTGGTTAATCTCCATATTCCAAGGTAAAAACTGAAATAAAGAAAATACTGTTAATAGTATTAACGAATCGTGAACAACAGTAACAACTGCCGCCACACCATATTGCCATTTTCTAAATCGCAAGGTTAAATATAACAAAATACAGATTAGGGCTAATCCACCAGCAATCATTGAATTTTTAGTAATATCATCGGCAATGGTTGGACCTACTTTTTGCGAGCTTAGAATGTTTGTTTTAGCAAAAGCGTCATAACTTGCTGGAGCAGTTGCATAAAACCCTTTCACACCATCAAATAGCATTTGAGCAACCTTAGAATCCATTTTCTCATCATTACTATTTATTTCGTATGAAGTTGTAATTTTTACCTGATCTGCTGTTCCATAAGTAGTTACTTGTGGCTCTGAACCATAAATACTATTTAAGGCATTTGCTATTTCATTCGTAGCAACATTATTATCAAATTTTACAACATAGGTTCTTCCTCCACTAAAATCTACACCATATTGAAACTGATTTACGAAGAATGAAATAAATCCAATAAGAATAAAAACCCCCGAAGCAATGTATGAATATTTTCTTTTACTAACAAAGTCAATATTCAAATTCTTAAAAGCACCTTTACTAAATCCAGACCAGAAAGTCATTTCTTTACCACCTTCTGTTCGTCCGTCAATAATTATTCTTGCAATTAAAACTGCAGTAAACAAAGATGACAAAATACCAATTATTAATATTACAGCAAAACCTAAAACTGGTCCTAAACCATAAATTGCTAAAATAATTGCAGTAATTAATGTGGTAACGTTAGCATCTAAAATTGCAGAATATGATTTCGAGAATCCTTCAATAATTGCTCTTCTTAGTGTCATTTCTTCTCCATCTTCAAGTACTCTATCTATTTCTTCCCTAATTCTTTCATATATAATTACGTTGGCATCTACTGCCATACCTATAGTTAATACAATACCTGCCATACCCGGTAAAGTAAGTGTTGCTCCTAAAGATGCTAAAACACCTATTATGAAAAATAAATTTAGTAATAGTGCAATTACAGACACTACTCCACCTCCACCATAATAAAGCACCATAAAAACAAGCACTAATAAAATACCAGCCAATAAAGAAATTAATCCAGCAGTTATTGAAGCCTGACCTAATGTTGGTCCAACAGTAGTTGCTTCTACAATACGAGCTGGTGCAGGTAATTTACCAGCCTTTAAAATATTGGCTAAATCTTGCGCTTCAACAACTGTAAAATCTCCTGAAATTTGTGTACTTCCACCTTTAATTTCACCATTTACACGAGGTGCAGAATACACTAAATCATCTAATACAACTCCAACAAACTGCCCAACATTTGCTCCTGTCATTTTTGCCCACTTCTGAGCACCTTCAGCATTCATATCCATACTTACAACGACTTCATTGGTCATTGGATCAAAATTCTGACGAGCATCTGTTACCACAGTTCCATCTAAAGGTGGTTTAAAATCTCTACCTATTCTTCCTTCAATTGCATAAACTGCCAACATATCATTTTTAACCAAGTTTTCATCACTCTTATATTCTGGCTTTGCTGAATAAAGCAACTTCAAACGCTTTGGTAAAACTTTTAAACTTTCATCTCTCAAATAACCATTTACCTCGGCTGTATCATTTACAGAAATTATCCCTAAAATTGGATTTCCTGCTTGACCAAACAATTGTAACTTACTAAGTAAAGGCGATTTTTCTTCATTTGAAACAGGAGTTGGTGTATTCAAACCTGTTGAATCATTTATTTCAGTTGTATTTGGAGTAGCTTCACTTTTGTTTTTATTCAATTTCAAACGGTCTGCCAAACGGGCATCAGCTTGTGTTAAAACTTTAGCCAAATCGCCATCCATTTCACGCATTTCCCAAAACTCTAGGTTTGCAGTTGCTTGTAATAAATTTCTTACACGATCTGCATCATCTACTCCAGGTAATTCAACAATAATTCTACCCTGACTCTCAATTAATTGAACATTTGGTTGAGAAACACCAAATTTATCAATACGTGTTTTAAGAATCTCAAAAGTTGTCTTTACAGCAGTTTTGGCTTCCTCTCTAATGTAGGCTTCAACTTCATCGTTAGAAGAATTATAATTAATTTTATTTTTTGCCATTTGTGTAGCAAAATAAGGAGCCATTCCATTGTTTCCTGGTACAAGTTTTTCAAACTCTGTTCGGAAAAGGCTCACAAAATCGTCTTGAGAATTTTTCTGTGCTTCTTTAGCACCTTTTAAAGCATTTACGAAATTTGTATCTTTCTTTTTATTGGTCAATGCTTCAATTGCATCTTCTAACATTACTTGCAAAACAACACTCATTCCACCTTGTAAATCTAAACCAAGATTTAAACGCTTAGCTGCTGCCGACTTGTAAGAAAAAATCCCTTCAGATTTATTTTCTTCATCAGTCAAAAAAGCTCTTTCTGCTTGCTTTAAGGCATTATTATAATCATTTTGATTACCATTAAAATCTGACTCTACAACAGTTTCTAATGCGTGGGCTTTTGCTTTACTTTCGTAATTAGATGCTAACCAAGTGAATGTAAGTTGGTACAAACACAAAATTGTTAAACAAATTCCGAAAAATTTAACTAGTCCTTTCGCTTGCATTACTAATATTTAATTAAAAAAACGAAATTTTTTGAGCATTAATAATTGATTTTGCCCAAAACAAGGTGCAAATATACCATTCTTATTTTTTTGAATTATTAAATATGATTAATGAATTATGAATTATTGAGTTATATCAACTAAACAAATCTTATTTTCTTAAAATCTCATAATAAATTTTAAACAATAATCCATTTTAAACTTTATAAGCTGAACTTTGCAGTCGAAAATTTTAAGTATGCGATTTATTAAACTCTTAACGCTTTTATTATTTTGTTCAAATGCAATTTCGGTTCAAAATTTATTGGCTCAAGAAAAATTTACCCTTAGTGGATATGTAAAAGATATTTCTAGTGGTGAAACATTAATTGGTGCAAATGTTTTTTATAATTCTGATGAAGGAATGACTGGAACAGTTACCAACTTGTACGGCTTCTATTCTTTAACACTTCCGAAAGGAACTTATAAAATAGACTACAATTACATTGGTTATGAAACGGTTTCAAGAGAAGTAGTTTTAGATAAAGACATTTCATTAAATATTGAATTAGGAGAAAGTGCTTTAATGCTTGACCAAGATGTTGTAATTACTGGCAGAAAAGAAGATGAAAATGTTTCGAGTGCCGATGTTGGAAAAGTTGCTCTTGAAGTTTCAAAACTAAAAACATTGCCTGCTTTTATGGGCGAAGTTGATGTTTTAAAATCAATACAGTTACTACCTGGTGTTCAAGCATCTGGCGAAGGAAACGCTGGTTTTTATGTTAGAGGCGGTGGTGCAGACCAAAATTTAATTCTTTTAGATGATGCAACGGTTTATAATACTGGGCATTTATTCGGTTTTTTCTCTGTTTTTAATGCCGATGCTTTAAAAAATACAACTATTATAAAAGGTGGAATGCCTGCTCAATATGGAGGTCGTTTATCTTCGGTACTAGATGTTACAATGAAAGAAGGGAACAACAAACGTTTTCAGGCAGATGGTGGAATTGGCTTAATTGCTTCTCGCTTAACACTTCAAGGACCTATTCAAAAAAATAAATCTTCGTTTATTCTTTCTGGAAGAAGAACTTATATCTCTGAATTGGCACAGCCACAAATTAACAAAACAGATTTTGCAGGTTCTGGCTACTATTTTTATGACCTAAATGCTAAGGTAAACTATATTTTTTCAGATAAAGATAGAGTTTATTTAAGTGGTTATTTTGGGCGAGATGTATTTACTTTTTCTAATGGCGATAGAGATTTTGCTACAAATATTCCTTGGGGAAATGCAACAGGCACTTTACGTTGGAATCACCTTTTTAATGATAAAATGTTTATGAATACTACGGCTGTTTATAATTCTTATAATTTTAAATTTGGTGTTGATGTTCAAGATTTTAAAGTAGAATATTTTTCGGGGATAAGAGATTATAGTTTAAAAGTAGATTTCGATTATTTTCCAACTGTAAGACATAAAGTAAAATTTGGTGTAAACTATACTTGGCATAAATTCAGTCCAAGCCGATTAGAAGCAAATGTACAAGGAACAGATGTAGAACCAGTGGTTGAGATTAACAAAGCCCACGAATTTGCAGCTTACATTCAAGACGAATGGGATATTACTGGAAGATTAAAAGTAAATGTTGGATTAAGGGCAGCATTATTTGCTCAAGTAGGTCCTTATGACTTTACATACAATAGCGATTCTACAACCACCTTTAATGAAGGCGAACACGTAAAATCTTATCCTGCTATAGAACCAAGAATGAATTTTAGATATAGAATTACAGATGCAGCTTCTTTAAAAGGAAGTGTAACTTATAATACCCAATTTATTCATTTGGTAACTAATTCAGCAAGCACTTTACCAACCGATACGTGGTTGCCTTCATCTAAGTTAATTCGACCACAACGTGCTTGGCAATATTCATTAGGTTGGTTTCAGAATTTAAAACAAAACAAGTACGAAGCATCAGTAGAATTGTTTTATAAACAGTTGTTCAATCAAATAGATTATACGGAAACTTATGTGCCTACAGGTCCGCCAACTAAATTAGAAAATAATTTTGTTTTTGGTAATGGAAGAGCTTATGGTGCAGAATTTTTTGTTAAGAAAAGATTAGGCAAATTCAATGGTTGGCTTGGCTATACAATTTCTCGTTCTGAAAGAATATTTGAAGGAAATGACCTAGAAGGCGATGAAGATTTAGCATTTTTCGAAAATCAACCAATTAATGATGGTAAATGGTTTGTTTCTTCATTTGATAGACCACACGATATTTCATTGGCTTTGAATTATGAAATTTCACCCAAACTTATTTTAAGTGGAGTTTGGGTTTTTGCTTCAGGACAAGCAATTACAGTTCCTAAAGAAATTGCCTTTATTGATAACAAATTAATTACATTATATGGCGATAGAAATTCATATAGAATTGCACCGTATCACCGTATGGATTTATCACTAACTTACAAGCCTCAACAAAAGAAAGAACGCCGCTTTAAGTCAGAATTTAATGCTTCGATTTATAATGTTTATAATCGACGAAACATTTACTACATTTATTTCGATTCGGCTTTTGAAGATACAACTGATGATGAAATTGACAATCCAGATACTTTTAAAAATACTGCTGTTGCAGTTTCTTTATTTCCAATTATTCCATCTATAACTTGGAACTTTAGTTTTTAAATTTAGACAAAAACCTATTTTTTTGGTAAGGATGTATTACAATGTGTTCTTATCACAATGACAAAATACAAAAATGAAAAACATAATAAAAATATTTAGCCTTTGTGTTGTCGCATATTTTCTATTTTCTTGCGAAAGAGAAATAGATTTAGAATTAGAAAATGCAGGCGATACTATTGTTGTTGAAGGACAAATTTTTGAAGGAGAATTACCATTTGTTAGCCTTACAAAATCTTTTTCTTTTTATGATGAATTAACTGAAGATGCCATTAGAGATTTATTTATTCAGGGTGCTGACATTGATATTTCTGTAGATGGAAATTCAATTTCAATGGAAGAAATAAGTTTTTACATTGATGAAGATAGCACAGCATTAGTAACAGTTTACGCACCAAATTTTGAGAATCCAGATGTTTTCAATTTTATTGGTCAAAGAGGAAAAACGTACCAGTTAAATGGAGAGGTAAACGGAAAAATCTTTTCTTCATCAACTTACATTCCAAATCAAACACCTATAGATTCTGTTTGGTATGTAAATCATCCAAAACCAGAAGAGTTCCCAAATTTATTACAAGTATTTGTAAGAGCTTCTGATGCCGATACTTTAGGCAATTATTATAGAATTTACACCCAAAGAAATGACGAAGATTTTTATACTGAAGATAGCTCTATTTTTGATGATCAAGTAATCAATGGCACAGCTTATAATGTTCCGGTAAGCAGAGCTTTAGAACCTTTTAGTACAGAAGATATAGATTTTGATACTTATGGATATTTTGAACGTGGCGACAAAGTAATAACTCGCCGTTGTGCAATTGATAAAAACGTTTATGACTTTTATGCTTCCTTAGAATACATAGGCTCTGG
>JAHDDA010000038.1:8992-12913 GCA_020629595.1 Chitinophagales bacterium | reverse complement strand
TCTCCTCTCAATTTTAGCCGTTAAATCCAATTGCATACCAACAGAAATACCAAAGTGTGTAACACGTTGACGATAAGAATTTATGGTATTTTGAATAAAATTGCCTTCTTGAATGGTATGTTGTACTTCAACTAGTGGGTTTGCTACAAAATATTCTGCTTGAAAAACCAAACGCCACTGAGGTGTTAATCTGTAGCCCAATCCTAAACCAATTATCATTGCAGGACTCCAAGATTTTTCTTCTATTCTTGTAATATATGGCTCAATACTGTGGCGTAAAGTCGGGACTACCGTTCTATTTGCACCTAATAAGGCTCTACCTTCAAAATATAATTTCGTTTCAGGTAAAGAAAAGAAAGGTCCAACAGCAAGATAAGTATTTTTCCAATTTGAATTAGCAATAGCATCTTCATCGGCTGTAAAGTCTTCTTTAAACTTAGAAAAATAGGCAACTCCATTATTTCTATTTATAAAATGTCCAAAACTTGCCGCAACACCTAAGTTTCGAGCAATTACATAAGCTCCATCAACATTAATTTTAATATGTGGCTGGGCATATCCAGAGTTTTCCTTATCTAAAGTGGATGCATATTGATCTATTGGTATAGACACACCAAAAAATGCTCCAATATAACTGTTTGATAGCTCAACAGTTTCGGGTTCTTTAATTACAGATTTACTAACTTGGGCATTTAAGTTTATATAAATACACAAGCTGTTAAAAAGTAATAAATACTTGAGGGATTTTAACAACATTGTAAATAGCTTTTCTTCAAAAACTGATAAATCAAATAGCAAGCCAACTTTTAATTTAAAAAAGTTAAATCCCTTTTTCTATTTTAATAAAACTAAAATAGAAAGTGTATTTTTGCCTTGTGCTTTTAGAAAAGGAAAATATTAAAACTTATACTTGTTGTTCTGTGTGTGGAAATTCAACTTTTAAAAAAGTAGTTGAAACAAAAGACTTTACGGTAAGTAATGAAGTTTTTGAAGTGCTTGAATGTAAAAGTTGCAGTTTTAAATTCACACAAAACATTCCTATTCAAAGTAAAATTGGTAAATATTATGCTTCTGAAGATTACATTTCACACAGCGATACCAAAGAAGGTTTAATCAATAAGCTATATCATTTTGCACGTAACTTTATGCTTAATTCTAAGGCTAAATTGCTAGAGAAAAATAATCAATCAAATTCAAAAAACCTTTTAGATATTGGTTGTGGTACAGGTTATTTTTTAAATACAATGAAAAATAAAAGCTGGAATATTACTGGAATTGAAGCCGATGAAGGAGCAAGAAGTTTAGCTATTTCAAATTTTGACTTACAAGTTTTTGATGTTGAAAAACTATTTCAATTCAATCAAAAGTTTGATACAATAACAATGTGGCACGTTTTAGAGCATATTCACGATTTGAATGAATATATAAAGCAGTGTTATGAGTTACTTTCCGAAAATGGGACATTAATTATTGCCGTTCCAAATGCCAATAGTTTCGATGCAAAATATTACAAAGCCAATTGGGCTGCTTGGGATGTTCCTCGTCATTTATACCATTTTACGCCCCAAAGTATGCAAAAATTACTAGAAAAACATCAATTTAAAATTGTACAAAAAAAATTAATGCCCTTCGATCCATTTTATATTGCTTTATTAAGCGAAAAGTATAAAAAATCGGCATTAGCTTTAATAAAAGGATTTACAATTGGTAAAATTTCGCTTTTAAACGCCATTTTTAATGTTGACAAAGCGAGTTCTGTTATTTACGTTATAAAGAAACAAAAAAATGAATAAGATTTTAGTTGCCAATAGAGGTGAAATTGCTTTGCGAGTTATGCGTTCTATTAAAGAAATGGGTATTAAAACTGTCGCTATTTTTTCGGAAGCAGATCGTTTAGCACCACACGTTTTGTATGCCGATGAAGCTGTTTGTGTTGGAAAAGCACCTTCTTCAGAATCTTATTTGTTGGGCGATAAAATTATTGATTTTTGTAAAGAATTAGGCGTTGATGGTATTCATCCAGGATATGGTTTTTTATCTGAAAACGCCAGTTTTGCTGAAAAAGTAGAAGCAGCAGGTATAAAATTTATTGGTCCTAAAAGCCACGCCATTAATGTAATGGGCAGCAAATTGGAAGCAAAAAACACCGTTAAAGCTTACGATATTCCTATGTTACCAGGCACAGACAAAGCCTTACAAGATATTGAGCTTGGTAAACAAGAAGCCGAGAGAATAGGTTTTCCAATTTTGGTAAAGGCTTCTGCTGGTGGAGGCGGTAAAGGAATGCGTATTGTTTATGAAGCCAGCGAATTTGAAGAACAATTAAAGTTAGCCATTTCTGAAGCAAAAAATGCTTTTGGTGATGGTTCGGTGTTTATTGAAAAATATATTGCTTCACCACGACATATTGAAATCCAGATTTTAGCAGATGAACATAAAAATTGTGTTTATTTGTTTGAACGTGAATGTTCTATTCAACGCCGACACCAAAAAGTGGTAGAAGAAGCACCAAGTGTGGTTTTAGATGAAGCTTTGCGTAAAAAAATGGGAGAAGCTGCCATAAATGTGGCTCATTCTTGCGATTACGTTGGGGCAGGAACGGTTGAGTTTTTATTAGATGAAAACAAAGATTTTTTCTTTTTGGAAATGAATACTCGCTTACAAGTTGAACACCCCGTTACCGAAATGATTTCGGGTATTGATTTGGTAAAAGAACAAATAAATGTGGCAATGGGTAAACCACTTTCTTTTACGCAAGATGATTTAAAAATTAATGGTCATTCTATTGAATTGCGTGTTTATGCCGAAGATCCACAGAATAACTTTTTACCTGCTATTGGAAAAATTACACATTACGAAATTCCAAAAGGTTCGGGCATAAGGGTTGATGATGGTTTGCGTGAAGGAATGGATATTCCAATTTATTACGATCCAATGATTGCTAAATTAGTAGTTCACGCCCCTACCCGACTTGAAGCCATTGAAAAAATGAAAACAGCCATAGCAGATTATAAAATAAATGGTGTAAAAACAACTTTAGGTTTTGGTAAATGGCTTATGGACGAACCTCATTGGATTTCGGGTGATATTGACACGCATTTTATTAAAAAATATTTCCAGCCAGAATTTTTAGATGTTGATAACACTGAACTGGAAAAAATTGCCGTAGAACTAGGCGTTTGGTTTAGGCAACAATACAAAAACAAACAGCTTGCTGCTTCTTCAAACAATACACAAAATAAAAGTAATTGGAAAAAAAGAGCTATAAAGTTGTAGAGACGTAGCATTGCCACGTCTCTACAGAAATGCAAGTATTTTCAATAATTTTATTGTACTTTTTCAATGAAACCTGAAAAAAATGAAAACGATTCTTACTTATCTTTGGTCTGCTTGGTGTGTATTTTGGCTTTTAATGTTTATCTTTTGGGTTTGGATAATACTATTAATAGGCTTTAAAGTTTTTGGTAAAAAATCACACTCAACCTTAAAATGGGTACCTTATTACTTTTCAAAATGGTTAATGTTTTTGTGGGGCATTAAATTTGAAGCTTTAGGCACTGAAAAATTTGATAAAGACCAACAATACATTTATGTTTTCAATCATTCATCAAATATTGACCAATATTTATCAACACAACTTGCTCCGTTGGGCAATTATATTGCAAAAGCAGAATTACTAAAAGTACCTGGTTTTGGTTTAATGCTTAAAGAATTGCATATTCCAGTAAGTAGAGGAAATAAGGGTGATAGAAAACGAAGCCTTTTAGACTTAATTCAAGCAGTTAAAGATGGGAAATCACCTGTAATTTATGCAGAAGGAACACGCAATAAAACCGATGAATTATTATTGCCTTTTAAAAATGGTCCTTTTGTTTTAGCTAAAGAAACCAACACACCAATTTTGGCTTGTACATTTTTAAA
>JAHDDA010000038.1:4432-8892 GCA_020629595.1 Chitinophagales bacterium | reverse complement strand
TTGCTGGTTTATAACTTTTCCTACTAAAATTTGATTTCCAGAAATTGAATAAATTTCAAAATTTGTAGGTTTATCTAATTCAATAGTTATAAAGTTGGAAGCTGGATTTGGGTAAACAGTAATTTGATTTTCGGTTAACTCTTTATTGTTTAAAAATATACAATCAAGATAAAGTAATTCATTTTCTAAAAAACAGTTCTCACCAACTTGAATTGTTGTACTAAAAGGTTCATCTAAATTTCCTAAGTTATAAAACTGAAATTGTAATAAGGTATCATTAACGAATATATTGGAGTTTGAAAGAAAAATATTATTTGTATCTGAAAATTCAACCAATACTTCTTCTGCATTTACATTGCCATTATGGCTATAAACCATAAAAAATTCCCCTTCAATATCACTCACAAAACAATAATCATAAACCAATTCAAACGCACTACAATCTTCTTCTTGCGGATAATATGAACGGGCAAAGACAACATTGTCTGCCTGAAATTCTATATAGTTTTGAGTAATTTCAGCATCAGAAATAACTTCACCAGTTATGGCATTAATGTTAAATAATCGAGCTGTATTGTTGTTATCAATTCCGTTTACAATATAGGTTTGCGATTGGTAATCGAAGGCAACTGCTCCTAATACAAAAGCACTAATTGAGTTACTTAAATCAGCAATAATTGTAATTTCACCTGTTTCTACATTAATTTCTGCTAATTGAGAAGCTCCTCCATTTGGCTCTCGATAAAGCCCTATAAGTTACTCACTTACAACATTATATGACAACTCATTTATATTTCCACTTACAGTAACTTCAAATAGAACTTCTCCAGTTTCTGCATCAATGGTAAATAATTTATTCTCAAAACTTGGCGTTGCACCAACTATAAAATAACGACCTAAATTTGAATCGAAAGCTGATGTGCCTACAACCGTTGCCACAATATTTGGAATTGCATTAATAACATTTACCTCTGCCGTTTCTAAATCAATAGCAACAAATTCATCTGAAATACCATTGTATCGCAAACCATATAAGCTAGCAGTTTGTAAATCATATTCTATTTCTTTTGGCAAAGCCTCTGAAGTTGGTAAAAGCTCAACTTCTCCTGTATTAATTTCCACCTTTACCAAATTGGTTTGCCCTGAATTATCAACTCCATAAAAAATGTACTTGGCATTTTGAGCATCTAAAGTTGAGTTTCCTAAATAAACACCATCAATATCATTTATAGAAATAGTATTTTCAATTAAAGCTGTTTGAGCATTTATATCAACAAAATATTGGTTGCCCGCATAAGTTCCTAAAGAGTCGTTGAAGCTTTCAAACTCGTAATACAAACCGTATAATTTAGGTTGTTGAGCTTCAAGATTGTAAAGAAAAAACAAGGCTAAGATTGGTAAAATTATATTTTTCATAATGCTATTTTCTTTGATTCAATTATTCTCAAATTCATTAATTATTTCTAAAAACTCGCTTAACATTATGGCTGTTGCACCCCAAACTGTACATTTTTCTAATACAAAAGCTGGCACATTAAATGTAACATCATTTTTTTTCATATCAACTAACTGAATAGCATTTTTGTTGGTTAATTCAGTTAAGTTTACTTCAATTATTTTGGCAACTTCAGTTTCTTGAGCTTTAAAATTGATATTTTCACCTGTATAAAAACCAACATAAGGCTCTACATAAAAATTACTTGGAGGAATGTAAACATTAGTTAATTTTCCTAATAATTTTATATCATTTTGCTTAATACCAATCTCTTCCTCTGTTTCACGCAATGCTGTTTCAGCAAAACTTTTATCTGTTTCATCTTTTCGCCCACCAGGAAAAGCAATTTGCCCGCTATGAACTCCTTTGTATGTTACTCTTTCTATTAAAACAAAATGAACTAGTCCATTTTTTTCGTACAACAATAATAAAGTAGCGGCTTTTCTGGCATTTTTTATAATATCAGCACTCGGAAAAGTTATCTTTCTATATGTTGGAGCCATTTTTTTGTGTGCTTCAATACCTGGCAATTTCTCCTTTAGCCTAATTTCAAGAAAATTTAAAAGTTGTTTCATAATATAAAATAAGAAGCAAAAGCAGAAATCAATAATGCAGGTAACAAATTTGCAACTTTAATGTTTTTAAGTTCCAAAATGTTTAAACCCAATGCTAAAATCATCATTCCTCCACAAGCTGTTAGCTCAGTTAACATATTTTCGGTAATATAAGGTTCAATAAAAATTGCCAAAAAAGTAAGGCTTGTTTGAAAGATAAATAAAGGGATTACTGAAACCAAAACACCTATTCCTAAGGCAGAAGCCAATGCCATTGAAGAAAAACCATCCATTGTAGCTTTAGTTAATAATTGTGTTGGATAATTGCCTAAGCCTTCCTCTAAACAACCTAAAATTGTGAGTGGTCCAATGCAAAAAAGTAAAAACGAACTTACCAAACCTTCTGTAAATTTACTTTCTTTAGAATTGAATTTTCTTTTTATATAATCACCTAATTTGATAAAAAAATGGTCAATATTAAGTAATTCTCCAATCAATCCACCAAAAATTAAACTCAATAATAATAAAAGCACATTATTACTTTCAAATGCCATTTTCAAGCCTAACAAAACTGTAAATAAGCCCAATATTTCAAAAATTAATTTCTGAATCTTTTCAGGCATATTTCTTTTTAAAGCCAAACCAATAAGGCTTCCAACAATTACAGTTGCAACATTTACTAGAGTTCCTAACATTGTACTTCGTCTATTACTTGTGAATAAGTATGAGTGTAAAATTAAGGCATTGATTTAGGTTTTTTAATAGCTTTGAACAATAGTTCAAGCTAAAAATGAAGTTATGGATGCTTTTAAAAAATTATTTTCAATTGCTGCATTTTTATTATTCTTGCTAGCATTAGTATGGTTATTTACTTATGATTCTGATGTAAACAGACAAACTGCAAGCAGGTCTAATTCTACATCGCTTAATGATAGAAATGTAAGACATAATAATCCACCAGTAAGAAACAATGTGAATGCCGCTACTGCTACGGTAACGCCAGCAACTTATGTAGCACCGCCTGCAGAAACTCCTCGCCAAACGGTAGTTGAATCAACACCTGTTGCCGTAAATTCTGGTTCTTTTGTAGGAAAATTTAATGCAAAAAGCTATACCCGACAAGGACAAACTGGCATTTACAAAGGTGCATTTGATAGCAATGGAAACCCAACGGGTTTTGGTGTTATGGAGTATAGAAATGGTAATAAATTTATTGGAGAATACAGAAATGGTCAACGTTATCAAGGCTTTTCATTATTTTCTTCAACAGGAAAAGTAAAACAACGCCAATATTCAAATGGTGATGTCGCTAGTGATAAAAGCCGTAGAGATTTAAAAATTATGCGTGCTAAATCTTATGCTCGTGAAGGACAAAGTGGTACTTACTCGGGTCCATTCAAAGGTAATGTTCCTCATGGTGTTGGCGTTTTTAGTTATTCAAACGGAGATATTTTTGTTGGAACATACTCAAATGGTTTACGTCATGGTGAAGGTACTTTGTGTAAAGCAAATGGAAAATGTTACAAACAAGTTTACAATAATAATAGTTTAATGAATTAAAAGAGAAAGTGTATTTAGCCTTATGGCTAAGATTAAGCTCGAATTACTTAGTTGTAATCGAGCTTTTTTTATTTTTACTCTTTTATATTTACACCAAAACAACAAAAATGGGAAAAAATACTTGGTTAGCAATGTACATTGGTGCTGGAATTGCTGGTGCAGTTGGCTTGTTTAGTGTTATTGCTGGAAGTTATATGACAGCAATGTTAGCTTTGGGTGGTGCTGGAATTTTATATGTTATGGGTGGGCAAGAAAAGAAAAAAGCCGCACGTATTCAATACACCGAAGATAATCCACATTCTACTTCAACACCTGTTTTATATGATGAAAATATCTTAAAACGTTTAGATGAAGACTTAGAATACGACCCTTTAGATATTTCTTTAAAAGATTTACAAGAAAACTGGATGGTTGAAATAGACCTTGAAACTTGGACGGTTGAGGAAGTCTTTATGGATTATTACAAATCTGGTGCAGAAATTCAGGGAATGACTAAAAAAGTTAAACTTTCAAACAGTGGCAAAATAAAATATATAACTGCAAAAAAAATTCACGCAGAACAAAAGTTTCCGTTCCTAAACAAAGTAAGTGTTTACAAAATTGATCCTAATATGGATAGCTATTGGAATAAAACAAGTTTTAATCCTCCAACGGTATTAAATTTTGAAGGCGAAGAGTTCTACAGAGAGCCAGGAAACTCAGGGATAAAAATTCATACTAAATCAAAAGGGTTTCAGCAAGTTATGGCATATGAATATTTTAATTCAAGTAAATCTAAAACTATTCAATTGCAATATTTAGATAATAAAACCGTAGAAGCCTTTGAAGGAATATTATTAGATGCCAGAGAA
>JAHDDA010000038.1:0-4332 GCA_020629595.1 Chitinophagales bacterium | reverse complement strand
AAATTTTAATCTAAAAACATTTTTTGCTGAAATGGAGGAGACGGAAAATTTATTTTCTTTTTTAAGAGGCAATAATTTTCTTTCTCTTCATTTAAAAATTGTACGTCATCCATAACTTTTTGCATAATATACAAGCCCAAACCTCCTTTCTTCTCTTGATCAATGCATTCGCTAACAATATTATCATCAATGCTTTTTAGTATTGGGACATTTTCACCAGTATCAACAACTTTCACCAATAGTTCATCTTCTCTACTTTCAAGAAGAAGACTTAACTTATCATTCAAATTATTTTTATTGCCATGAACAATACAATTAGCACAAGCCTCGTCAATTGCCAAAACAATTAGGTTCACATCAGATTTACAAACATTTCTCGCACGCAAAAACTGTCTCACAAAGTTTCGGACTTCTGAAAGATATCTGGTTGAAGATGGTATGCTTAATTTTCTAATCAAAAGCTACTTGTAATTTTTTAAATAATCTATTGACTCACTTTTAGAATCTGCTATATGTACCAACTTAGGTAAACCTAATAAATTAAAAATTTCGATAACTGATTTTTGCAAACTACAAAACGAAAATGCTCCATCATTTACTTTTAGTTTTTTTATGTAGGAAATAAAAACACCCAAACCAGCAGAAGAAATATAATCAAGCTCGTTACACGTAACAAGCACATACTTATATCCATCTTCAATTGCCTTTCCAACATAGTCATCAAGTTCTATGGCAGAATTTGCATCTACTTCTCCTATTACAGATAGAATAAAAATGTTATCAATAATTTCGTAATTAAGTTTCATTGTTAAAATATTGTATGCTAATATAAAAAATTTAACTCAAATAATCGAATAGAATAATATTAAAAGGTTTAACAGTTTTTAAACTTAAAATACTCCAAAATGTATCCTGTAAGATAAACATTCATATACTTCGTTATCAAAGCAATTGTATTAAGGGTTAAATTTGCATTATTATTCATACTTATCATAAACTTGTATTAAATACCGTTGTTTTTAATGTAGGCTTTTATAAATATGTTACGTTTTAGAAATTAAAACTATATTCTATGAAAAACTCACACATTGTAGCACTTATTGCCATCGCTATTTCCATAATGTACATAATTAGCGTATCTGGTAACTACAGTTCTTATGCCAATTTTGAAATGGCGGCACATCAATCAGGTAAAGAATTTCAAGTTGTAGGCTTTTTAAATAAAGAAAAAGCACTGTACTACGAACCGACCAAAGATCCCAATTACTTTAGTTTTTATATGCTAGATAAAAAAGGAAATGAACAAAAAGTTGTTTACAGGGGAGCAAAACCTGCTGATTTTGAACGTTCTGAAGAAGTAGTATTAACTGGGCAAATGAATGAAAATGAATTTTTAGCGTCTAAAATACTACTCAAATGTCCTTCTAAATACAACGACGGTAGTAGCGGACCTCTTGAGGAAAAAGTTTACGAAGCAAAAATTTAATTAAGTACATGGTCATATTTATTCGTCATTTTTGAATCAAACTATTTTTTTATTATGTAAGGCAAAAATTCTCTGCATAGCACCGCTACGGAGATAATTTTTAACGCAACAGAATGGAAAAATAGGCATTCATAAAATGTGTCGAATAATTTTGTTCAGGTACTTAGTTGTTAGTTACGAGTTTTACTTAATTTTTAAACCAATAACTAAACATTAAACACTACTAATGGATATAAATTATATTGGCGAATTATTGTGGGCAGGCAAATTAGGTCATTTTATGACAATACTTTCAATGATGTCGGCATTATTTGCAACATTTGCCTATTTATTTGCTTCTTCCAATACTGCCACTAATGAAGTAAAAAGTTCTTGGCTTTCATTAGCAAGAAAAGGGTTTTTAGTACACGCTTTTTCTGTTTTTAGTATTATTATAATTTTATTTCTACTCATTTTTTATCATCGTTACGAATACCAATACGTTTATCAGCACTCAAGTAATGATTTACCTGTTTACTATATGATTTCTTGCTTTTGGGAAGGACAAGAAGGTAGTTTTTTGCTTTGGACTTTTTGGCATATCATTTTGGGCTTTGTGGTTATTTTTAGGGCAAAAAAATGGGAAGCACCTGTAATGTCAGTAATTAATGCTACGCAGGTATTTTTGGCGGCTATGCTCATTGGTATTTACTTCTTCGACTATAAAGTAGGCAGTAGTCCATTTATATTAATGCGTGATTTTATGCCTAATTTACCCGTTTTTATGCGTCCAAATTATTTAGAGTTTATTTCAGATGGAAGTGGTTTAAATCCATTATTACAAAATTATTGGATGGTTATACATCCGCCGGTATTATTCTTGGGTTTTGCTGCTACAATTTTACCCTTTGCTTATGTTTTGGCAGGTTTATACAAAAAAGATTTTGGCAAAGATTGGGTAAAACCTACATTAAATTGGTCAATATTTGCTAGCTGTATTTTAGGCGTTGGTATTTTAATGGGTGGTGCTTGGGCATACGAATCGCTAAGTTTTGGTGGTTATTGGGCTTGGGATCCCGTAGAAAACGCCTCGCTTGTTCCTTGGATAATTTCTATTTGTGGGCTTCATACTTTACTGGCTTACAAACATTCTGGTCATTCACTACGCATTACAGCCATTTTATTAATTGCCTGTTTTGTACTTATCCTCTACTCTACTTTCTTAACTCGTTCGGGAATTTTGGGCGATACTTCAGTACACGCTTTCACCGATTTAGGAATGTCGGGACAGTTATTGGTTTTCTTATTATCGTTTATTTTTCTTTCTATATTTTTATTGGCAATTAATTGGCGAACAATGCCTTCGCCTGAAAAAGAAGAAAATACTTGGTCTAGAGAATTTTGGTTGTTTGTTGGCTCTTTGGTAATGACTTTATTGGCTGTAATGATTGCCATTGACACTTCGTGGCCTGTTATCAATAAATTATTTGGAACAAACCGAGTAATTATTGAGCCCGTAGAACACTACAACCGATATTCTATATGGTTTTCATTAATAATTTTACTATTAGCTGCTATTACGCAGTTTTTCAAATACAAAAAAACTGACATAAAAAAAGTAGGAAAAGCCATAGCTTTAACGGCTATTTTAAGTGCTGTAATTGCTGGTGTTATTTCATATTTTGCTCAATTCGAGTTTATCCGTCCTGTTTCCTTATTTAATTCAGTTGATGTGCCTTTTGTGTCAACTTACTACTTATTGGCGTGGATGTCGGTTTGGACAATTTTAGCCAATGCCGATTATATTATTTCTGTTCTGAAAGGAAAAATAAATGTTTCTGGTGCTTCAGTAGCTCATATTGGCTTTGGATTTATGTTGTTAGGCGTGCTTATTTCTTCTTCAAAAAAGCAAGTTATTTCTTTAAATAAATTGGGATTACAGCTTTTTAGCCAAGATGTAAATGATGTAAATAATTTAGAAAACGTTTATTTAGCGAAAAACAAGCCTATACAAATGGGCGATTATTGGGTAACTTACGAAAGTGAATTTAAAGATAGAGATTATACTTTTTACAATATAAATTATCAACGTAAGAAAACACAAACCGATGTTCCAACCGAAACATTTACACTAACGCCAAACGCCATTACTAACCCTGATATGGGTTTGGTTTCTAATCCAGATACAAAGCATTATTTTACCAAAGATGTATTTACTTACCTTACTTCTATTCCAAGAGAATTGGACGAAAGTGAAAAGGCAAAGAATTTTAAAGAAGTGGAAATTGCTATTGGTGATACGGTTGCCTTAAACAAAAGTCTTATTCTTTTAGAAAAAATTAACCCAACACCTACAAATCCAAATTATTTTGGCTTGCCAGGTGATATTGCCGCTGGTGCTTCTATAATTGCAATGGATTTAACCAAGAATGAATTTCGGGCTGAACCTGTTTATTTTGTTCGAGGAATGGAAGAAGATAACATAGCAGATGAAATTGAGGAATTAGGTTTAAAAATTAGTTTTACTAAAATTAATCCTGCTAAAAATACCGTTGTATTACAATTTGAAGAAGAGGAAAAACCAGAAGAATTTGTAATTATGAAAGCAATGATTTTTCCTTATATTAATTTACTTTGGTTGGGTTGTATTGTTATGACAATTGGTTTTATTATGGCATTGAGAAGAAGAATGAAGGAAAGGGTTAAAGTGTAAAATATGCGTATATCTCTACTTTTCTTTTTCTTATTTATGATTTGTAATTGCGGCACAAATCATAATCCAAAAATGCAAATTGTTAAATCTTATAATATTCTTAAAGAAGTAAGATTTACAGATACTTTATTTTTAAGTACTAGCTTAAGTGATT
>JAHDDA010000037.1:7507-12924 GCA_020629595.1 Chitinophagales bacterium | reverse complement strand
AAACTAAGCTATTTAATATTATTTCAAATAATATTTGCTTTACTACAATTAGATTTATCGGCTCAAAAGGTACTTGATTTAGAAAGTAATGGAAATGAATATGATTTAACTCCATACTTAGAAGTTTTGGTTGACAAGGATGATAGTTTTTCTTTTGAAAGAGCTATAATTAAGGAGTACACGCCAATAAACGAGTTTGTACAGCCTAAAGAAGATATAAATGCGTATTGGGCAAAATTCAAAGTTAGAAATTTATCTCCCAAAAACGAAATGGTACACGACTGGCTTCTATCTTTTAACCCTTATAATAAAGATGTAAAAGTTTTTGTTCCAGATTTCGAGGATGATTATAGCTTTAATGAATTACAATTAGGATCGGGTATTCCATATAATGAAAGAACTTACCATCCAATTGCAAATATGTCTCGTTCAAATGTTAGAATAAGCCTTCCTTATGAAAAGGTAGTAGAAATTTATGTAAAATATAGTGATGATAGAACAGGCAGACATGCACATTTTGAAACTAGAGTATCTTCTATTGAAGAATTTGGTAAAGAAGCATTAATCCATTCAATATTCAATTCTTTTTTACTTGGTGGATTATTTATGATGCTAATAATCGTAATAATCCTAAACTGGTTTTCTTGGAGAATTGAATATTATTATTACATACTTTACCTAGGCTGTTTGTTAATAATAGAGTTCTTTTATATGGGCGTAGATAATATGTATTTATCTACCAACTTAGGAATTCTAAGTTTTTGGACGGAACCCAGCCTTTTTGCTGAAAACCCAAATCAAAGGCTACTAGTAAATATAGTATTTTATGTAACATATATATCTTACTTGTTATTTATGAGGGAGTTTCTTGAGCTTCCTAAAAAAATGAAAAGTTGGGATCGAGTATTTCAAGTACTAATGCTAATTGGCTTAGTTGCTATGGTAGGCTCTCAAATTCAACTTGTTATGTCGGATTATGATGTAACAGCTTTTATGAAAATAACAGGTGCTTACATTGCTTTGGTTTATATAGTCCTATTTATTTTTATGTGTTCGTTGGTAACCGTAAAAGTTAAGAGAAAACTTTTAATCATTGTAGGTTTATTTATTATTATAATAGGTGGAGTTCCTTTGGTTTTTGTTTCCATTTTTCAAACACACCCATTATTTTCTTATGCCGCATCTGTACTTTTAACAGCATTTTATGTAGAAAAAATACTATTCACTTTTGCACTTAGTTTTAGACAAAGAGATATGGAACAAAAACTAAGAAAAAATGAAGAAAAACAAAAAATAATCTTACAAAAACAAAACGAGAAACTTGAAATAGCTGTTCATCATAGAACTAGCGAGTTAATGAAACAACAGAAAGAATTAGAGGACACAATAGATCAATTGCAAGTGACGCAAACTGAGTTAGAAGATTCTTTTGATAACCTTCAAAGTGCACAAACCAAACTAATAGAAAGCGAAAAAATGGCATCATTAGGTGTACTAACAGCTGGTGTAGCCCATGAAATAAACAATCCCATTAACTTTATAGCAAATGGTATTGATAATATCGAATACAACTTTATTGATTTAATTGAAGCAATAGAAAAATATAAGAAATTAAACCCAAATAGGAATATTGAAAAACAACTTCAAGAAATAGATAAATTTAACCAAACTATTGAATTAGATGAATTAATAGGCGATTCTAAAAAAATGTTTAAGAGCATAAGAAATGGTGTAAACAGAACAGTTGGAATTGTAAAAAGCCTTAAAAACTTTACAAGACTTGATGAAGAAGAATTTAAGTTCGCCGATATTCATGAAGGAATTGATTCTACTTTAGAAATTCTTACAAATAAGTTAAAAAATAGAGTTGAAATAATTAAAAACTATGGAAATCTTCCCAAAATACTTTGTAACCCAGGAAGATTAAACCAAGTATTTATGAATATAATTGGTAATGCCGCACAAGCAATTGATGGAAAAGGCTCTATTGTAATCTCAACAAAAATTATAGATAACGGCAAAACATTACAGATGGATTTTAAAGATTCAGGATCTGGAATGGATGAAGAGACAAAAAGTCGTATCTTTGAACCGTTTTTTACCACTAAAGAAGTAGGACAAGGAACAGGTCTAGGACTTTCTATTACCTACGGAATCATCACTGAACACGATGGTAAGGTGGTTGTAGAAAGTGAAAAAGGAAAAGGAACTAAATTTACAATTTTAATTCCTGTCAAAGATCATAAAAATGACTGAAGTAAAACCAACAGTACTTTATCTAGATGATGAAGTAGATAATCTAAACGTTTTCAAAGCTGCCTTTCGTAGAGATTTCAGAGTAATTACAACAACATCCCCATTAGAAGCTCTAGACATCCTTGAAAAAGAAGAAATTCCAGTTATCATTACAGATCAACGTATGCCAGGTATGACTGGAACTGAATTCTTAGATGCAATACCCGAAAAAAACAAAGCAATAAAAATGATTCTTACAGGTTTTACCGATATGGAATCACTGGTATATGCAATCAATAAATGTAATCTCAGTCAATATATCACAAAACCCTGGGACAGAAATAAACTTAAAATTGTTATAGAACATGCTATTCAAAAATTTGAGTTTGAAAAAAATGCAACAAAAATGTTAAGTGAATTGAAAGAAACAAATGAATCTTTCAAAACCGAAAATGAAAAACTACAAAACCAAACCCTTAAAGAAAAACTTAGAGCCAAATCACTTCAAGAGTTTGTTGGAATGATTAGTCACGAATTAAGGACACCAATGAATGGAATAATAAACATTGCTAACCTAAGTTTATTAGACAAAAAAGAAAAATCAGACATTGATGAAGAAAGCCTTCAACAAATAATTAACTCTAGTGAAGAACTACTTGAAATAATTGAAAAACTAAAAGAGAAAATTGAATCTGATGCAAAGAATAACATTGTAAATATTCCTTTCAATATTTATGAAGTATTCTCTTTAGTATTGAATAAATATACCGAATCTAATAAAAATCCAGATTTAAAAATAGTTGAAGAACACTTTGACAAGCAATATATTAATAAAGATTTGATTGGAAATCCCGAAAGCATTTGGTTGATTATTGATAATTTGATGAGTAATGCGGTAAAATTTACAGATAATGGTTTTGTAAAACTTAAATCTTCTTTGGTTTCAAAAAATGATAACTATATAGAAATCCTTATTGAAGTGATAGACACTGGAAAAGGAATAGATTTAAAAGAGCAAAAAAGAATATTGAGTTTGTTTACTCCACAAAAGAAAAGTATAAAAAGCTCCTCACCTTTAGATATAGGTTTACCACTTGTAAAACGACTAATTAAATCAAATAATAGTCAATTATCTATAAATAGTGAGTTAGGAAAAGGTAGCACTTTTAGTTTTAGTATGAAATTTGCTTATGATAACAAGTAACAATACACTAAACACTTGTTATGGAAAATTTAACAGTAGAACAATATGAACAGCTCAAGGAAATTGCCGATTTGGCTCTTTTCTCAGCAAACAACGCTTGGTTACTAAATGCTACAGTATTAGTATTTATGATGCATCTTGGTTTTGCAATGCTAGAGGCTGGTTTTGTTGCACCAAAAAATATAATAAATATTCTTTTTAAAAATACAATGGTAATTTGTATTGGCTTATTAACATATTATTTATTTGGTTTTGGCTTGATGTATCCTGGCGATGAATATGCAGGTGGCTTCTTTGGATTTGGTGGATTTGGTGCAAACTTACCAGAAGGATACAACTCTTTAACCTACGCAAAAGGAAATTATACTTATTGGACAGAATTTATATTTCAAGCAATGTTCGCCGCAACTGCAGCAACTATTGTTTCTGGTGCGGTAGCAGAAAGAATAAAACTCGAATCGTTTCTAATATTTACTACATTTCTTGTCTCTATTTGTTACCCAATTACTGGTTTTTGGTTTTGGGGACAAGGATGGTTAGCTAAACTAGGTTTTCATGATCTTGCAGGAAGTACAATGATTCATATCTCTGGTGGTACAGCTGCTTTGGTTATGGCTGTATTATTAGGTCCAAGGCATGGAAAATATAACGAAGATGGTACAATTAACCAAATGTATGTAAACAATCTACCTTTTGTAGCGGTTGGGGTATTCTTATTATGGTTTGGTTGGTTTGGATTTAATGGCGGCTCTGTGTTAAGTGCAGCTCCTGAAACTGTTTCAAAAGTATTTGCTATAACTGCTTTAGGGGGAGCTTCAGGTGCAATAGGTGCTTTAATTTCCGCTTATGCAAGATTTAAACAATACGATTTAGTAATGACACTTAACGGAATCTTGGGTGGTCTTGTTGCTATTACAGCTGGTGCAGATTTGTTAACACCCGCAGCAGCAATTTTTATAGGTTTCTTTTTTGGTTTATTAGTGCCGTACTTAGTTCATATGTTTGACTTAATAAGAATTGACGACCCCGTTGGTGCAACTACTGTACACTTAATTGGTGGATTGTGGGGAACAATGGCTGTAGGAATATTTACAGACGTAAGTTTCTTAGTTCAACTTGTTGGAGCAATTTGTGTATTCGCTTTTACCTTGGTTTTTTCATTTTTGATAGGTTATATTCTTTTAGCTACTTTAGGGCTTAGAGTAACTGTTGAAAAAGAAGAGGCAGGATTGTAACTATTTAATATACAGTAATTTTAATAAATTGACAATTGTCAATATATTTGTGGTAAATTAAATTTTCAAAATATGAAATCAATTTTAAGACTTTCCTTTTTCTTTTTTATTTCTTGTTTATGCTTAAATGCGCAAGATGAATCTTGGGGTAATGAATCTGATGACGATTCAAAATTCTCTTTGCCTTTTGAGGTTTCTGGCTTTGTTGATGGTTATTATCAATTTAACGCCAATGAAACTGGCTTCCAAACAAGCTTTACTGAAGCTCACAATACTTTTACTCTTGGAATGGGTAACATAGTTTTAAGTAAAGACGATGGTAAAGTAGGATTTGTTGCTGACCTTGCGGTTGGACCAAGAGCCGAAGCAGCTAATGGTTGTGATGGTTGTGGACCAACATTATCGGCAATTAAACAACTATACGTAACTTACGCTCCAGCAGATTTTGTTACATTAACTTTCGGTAACTTTAGTACTTTTGTTGGATATGAATTAATAGATGCACCTGGAAATGCGAACTACAGCACATCTTATTTGTTTTCAAATGGTCCTTTTTACCATACTGGTTTAAAAGCTGACTTCACAATAAACGATAACTTTGGTGCAATGGTTGGTATCTTTAACGATACAGATAACAAATTTGACCCAGTTTCGGGTAAGCATATTGGTGCTCAACTTTCTGCTAACTTTGGAGGCTTTAGTGGTTATTTAAACTTCTTAGCTGGAAAAGAAGAAGAACTTGG
>JAHDDA010000037.1:5970-7407 GCA_020629595.1 Chitinophagales bacterium | reverse complement strand
GATGATACGTCATTTACTGCAATTACTGCAACTGGAAATGTAAAGTTTGGTAATTTATCAATAATGCCAGAAATCAGAATGGATTTAGCCTCTGATGACTTCTTTGTTAAAGATGGTGAGTTTCAAAATAACCAATTTGGCTTCTTAGTTGGAGCTGTTTATTCATTCTAATCAAAAAAAGCCAATCTTCAAATAAAAGGTTGGCTTTTTTTAAACTTTTATTGTATAATGTACGTATTAGTAAATATTTTCGCTTAGTTATTAAATTATAAGATGTTATCTTATTAAGTTGAACATATTTTAATTTAACTTTACACAAATTTAACCTTTATATTATTAATCTTCATTAATGTTAATACCTGTAAAGCCAACAATATTGTATGTTGATGATGAAGAAGACAACTTATTAGTCTTCAAATCAGCGTTTCGTAGGCATTATAATGTAATTGTCACAACTTCTGCACAAGAGGCTATAGATACTATTAATAATTCTGAAGTACCTTTAATAATAACCGATCAAAGAATGCCTGAAAAAACAGGTGTAGAATTATTAAAGGAAATACCCCCTGAAAATCCTATTTCAAAAATTATTTTAACTGGATTTAGTGATGTTGAAATAATTATTGAAGCTATCAACAACTGTAATATTTTTAGGTATATAACTAAACCTTGGGATAAAGATGAATTTCACCATACCATATCTTTAGCCTTAGAACATTATTACTTAAATAAAAATAATATTAGGCTACTAAAAGATTTAAAAGTGGCTAATGAAGAATTAGAAAAGAAAGTTCAGTTAAGAACCAAAGAACTAAAAACTGAAAAAGAAAGAGCCGAGAATTTACTACTAAATATTTTACCCTCTGAAACTGCTAAAGAATTGCAAGAAAATGGAAGGGTAACACCTCGTAGATTTGAAAATGTAAGTGTTATATTCACTGATATTGTGGGCTTTACAAACATTTCTGAAATTCTAACGCCAAACGAACTAATCAATGAATTAGATTACTACTTCAGAAAATTTGATGAGATTTTTGAAAAGTATGGTGTTGAAAAAATAAAAACTAGTGGAGATGCTTACATAGGTGTTTGTGGTGTACCAATTCAGTTTGAAAATCACGCATATAGAGCAGTAAAGGCATCTATAGAAGTAATGGAATTTATTCTTAAAGAAAAACACACTAGAGAAAAAGAAGGAAGAATTCCTTTTGAAATGCGTTTTGGTATTAACTCTGGTAGTGTAATTGCTGGTGTTGTGGGTAAAAGAAAATTTGCTTTCGATATTTGGGGAGATGATGTAAATGTAGCCGCACGTATGGAAAGTAGTGGAGAAGTAGGTAAAGTAAATATTTCCCAATCTACTTATGATCTTATAAAAGATAGCTTTAATTGTACTCCAAGAGGAATGGTAGAAGCTAAAAATAAGGGAGAGATTGA
>JAHDDA010000037.1:0-5870 GCA_020629595.1 Chitinophagales bacterium | reverse complement strand
CACTACCGAATTTATATTATGCAATTTCATTCAACATAGCATCAATAATTCCTAAAAAGCTTTCAGCTTTTAAGGATGCTCCTCCAATTAAGCCACCATCAATATCAGCTTGAGCAAATAAATCAGAAGCATTGGTTGGCTTACAACTTCCGCCATATAAAATACTCATTTCCTCTGCAACTTTGTTTCCAAATTTATTACTAAGTAAACCTCTTATAAATTTGTGTACCTCTTGAGCTTGCTGTGGCGTAGCTGTTTCGCCTGTACCTATTGCCCATACAGGTTCGTAGGCAATCACAAAATTTTCTAAATTGCCTTCTAATTCAGAAAAAACAGTTTCTAATTGATTTTCAATAACCTCAAAGTGTTTTTCTGCTTTTCTTTCTTCAATTGTTTCACCACAACAAAAAATCACTTTCAAATTATTATCAAAGGCTTGTTTTACCTTTTCCACTAATTCTTCATTGCTTTCCTTTTGGTATTTTCTTCTTTCAGAATGACCTACAAGTGTAAAATCACAGCCTACATTTTTAAGCATTGAAGCAGCCACATCTCCTGTAAATGCACCACTTTTATTTATTGAACAATCTTGAGCAGATAAATGAAAAAAGTGAGATTGTGAGCCTGGAATAAAAGTGTTAACAGTAAACAAATATGGATGTGAAGGAGCAATAATTACCTTCAAATTTTCAGATATATTTCTTGTTTGCAATCCACTTGCTACACCCTTTACTAAATCTTCGGCTTCTGCTAAGTTTAGGTTCATTTTCCAGTTTCCTGCTATAATTTTTTTTCTCATTTTGAACGAAATTTACTTGTTACTTCAAAAATATGTTCTAAAATTGATTTGTAGATATCGTTTAGTTCAATATTTCTTCTTTTCATTACCAATTTGGCAGTTTCTATTGCCTTATTAAATTTGTAGGTATAATTTTTTTCTACCCCACCCCAAGTATAAGAAGGAATAAAACCTTTTGGAAACCCAGCACCATAAATGTTTGCCGACACACCAACTACTGTTCCTGTGTTAAACATTGTATTTATACCACATTTTGAGTGATCGCCCATAATTAATCCACAAAACTGTTGATTAGAATTTGTATAACTTTCATTTAAATAATTCCACACTTTAATTGATTGGTAGTTATTTTTTAAATTTGAAGCATTAGTGTCTGCTCCTAAATTACACCACTCACCAATTACTGCATTTCCCAAATACCCATCGTGTCCTTTATTAGAATATGCTTGAAAAACGACATTGCTTATCTCGCCGCCTACTTTTGAATAATTACCTAAAGTTGTAGCACCATAAACCTTAGCACCCATTTTAATTACTGAATTTTCACAAATAGCAACAGAATTTCTAAGCATCGAACCCTCTAAAACTTTCGCATTTTTTCCAATATAAATTTTACCTTCTTGAACATTTAAAATAGAAGCCTCGATATAAGCTCCTTCTTCAATAAAAATATTATCTATTGGTCCTATTAAAGTGTTAGTTTCTGATAATTTTTGTGAGGTCTTATTTTTAGTAATTCTTTCAAAGTCTCTATCTAAAATTTGCTTATTTTTAAGAAATATATCCCAAATATTTTTTAGTTGAATGCATTCAGTGTCAATTTCAACTACTTTAAATTTTTCTAAATCACTTGGAATTTCATATCCTTCAAAACAAAATGCTAACAGACTTCCATTATTGATTAATTTTTCATTGGGCTTTAATTTTTGTATTTGATTAACTAATTTTTCATTAGGAATAAAGTTAGATAAAATGTAAGTATTTGAATTAGTTAGTTTTAAAGGAAATTTAGTTTGTAGGTAATTTTGAGTATGAAAACTACATTTTTCATTTAAAAAATCTTCCCACTTATCAACTATTAAGTCTATGCCTATTCTTAAAGCAGCAATTGGTTTAGTATAAGTTAGAGGCAATAAATTTTTCCAATTTTCCGATTTTCCAAAATCATCTGCAAGAATGTAATTCATTTTAAGAAGTTGATAAAAGTTTAAACAAAAAAAGCTCGTCCTTATAAAGGTACGAGCTTATAAATTTTATTTACAAAATAGAAATTAAGATTCTGTTGTAGTTTCTTCTTTTTTCTCTTCAGCTGGTGCTGCTTTCTTTTTAGAAAAACGCTTGTATTTGTTACGGAATTTCTCAATACGACCTGCCGTATCAACAAATGTCATTTTTCCTGTAAAGAACGGGTGAGATTGACTTGAAATTTCCAATTTTACCAATGGATACTCATTACCATCTTCCCAAGTTATAGTTTCTTTTGTGTTCGCACAAGATTTACCCATAAATGAGTAATCACAAGTAATGTCTTTAAAAATTACTGTTCTGTAACTTTCTGGATGTATTCCTTTTTTCATTTTCTTAAATTTTAAATATCCTAAATCCATTACAACGGACTAAGGGAGTGCAAATATAACGCTTTTTATGAATTATGAATTATGAATTATGGTAAACTGAACTAATATCAAGACTACTTTGTTCTAAATGTATTAAATTAGGTAAAACAAAAACTAATTATGAACACTTGGCGAAGGATGAATGGACAAAAGATTCGGATTCCAATTTTGGATGCTGTTGAAAATGTTTTAGCAAGAGAAATCAAAAATGGAAACAAATTAAAGGTTTGTATTGGTACAGATTCGCAGGTTTACGGCAAATCTACCGAAATTGCTACGGTAATTGTTTTTCTAAGAGAAAAAGCAGGAGGCTTTATGTTTATAAAAAAAGATAGAGTAAAAATGCCTCTAGCTCTTAAAGAACGTATGCTTTTAGAAGTATCTCGTTCTATTGAAGTAGCGTATGAGTTGTGCGATTTGTTTGATTTATATGAAGTAGATATGGAAGTTCATGCCGATATAAATCCAGACCCACGTTTTAAATCTAATGTAGCTCTTAATGAAGCTATGGGCTATATTAAGGGAATGGGGTTTGCTTTTAAAGCTAAACCCGACGCATTTGCTAGTTCAAGTTGTGCAAATAAACATTGCTAAAATAAAAAAGCCATAATCTGAACATTCAAATTATGGCTTTTACTTTAATATTTAGTTTGGACTTACTTAGGAGCTCTTTTTATTTTAGAACCTGCTGGCTGTAAACCGCCATTTTGAAGTTTAATTTTAGAAGTTCCAACTTTACTATTACCTGTTGCTCCTCTATTTACTCCACTATTATTTGTACCTCCTCTGTTTGCTGAAGCATTACTCGAAGCACCAAATTTTAAGCTAGCTTTCTTAGATTTAGTGTTAAATTCTAAAATAGCATTATTACCTTCCATTAAATCAGCAATTGCTTCAAAAACTTCATAAGAATAGTGTAATTCAAATCCAACTCTATCAGATTTAGTAGATGCTTTTGAAATACTTTTATTTCCAGAAGCATAAAAATATGATTTACCTAATTGAGCACCATATTTGTCTCTTAAAATCATTACGGCTAATGGGTCTGTTGAACTTGAACCTGCAGTTATTTCAACATCATATTTAGAAACCATAACAGAAACAATATCACCATTTTGTTTATAGGTTCTTGTTTCTTCAATTTTTTGTGCCGATAAATAATTAATACTTGCAATTAATAAAAAAGCGAAAATGAAGATTTTTTTCATTTGAATATAAATTTAATTAAACACGAGTACGACTCGTTAAAGAATATTAGTTTAAAAAATAAGATTACAAAGTTACATAATTTGACTTTATCTCATCAATAAAGTCAAGTATCTCTTCCCTTCCCAACTTATTTGTTGATGATGTTATAAATTGCTGCGGTAGTTCATTCCAATATTCTAACATTGAATTGTTAAAGGCTTGTATGTTTTCTTGCAATTTTTGGGGCTTTTCCTTTTCTGCTTTAGTAAAAACAATAACAAAAGGAATATGCTGTTCACCCATCCAATTGGCAAAATCTATATCAATTTTTTGTGGAGAAATGCGTGAATCTATTAACAAAAAAACACATTGAACACTTAACCTTTTTGCTAAGAAATCTCTAATAAATCGTTCCCATTTTTTGCGTTGCACTTTAGAAGATTTGGCATAGCCATAACCTGGTAAATCTACCAAAAACCAATCGTCATTTATTGTAAAATAATTTATGGTTTGTGTTTTACCAGGAGAACTCGAAGTTTTAGCTAATTTTTGATGATTTGTTAGCATATTTATCAATGAAGATTTTCCAACATTCGACCTTCCTATGAATGCAAACTCTGGTAAATCTCTTTCGGGGCAATCCCTGTAATCTACATAACTACCTGTATAAAAAGCACTTTTTATAAACATCTTTATTTGTAAAACGTTTTCAATAGAATTAAAATAACAAAGGTACATTAAAAGTAAGTTTGTAGATTTGGAATATTTAACAAGATTAAAATATCTTATGAGTAGAAACAAACTCAACTAAATTTAAAACTAAAAACTTATAACTGATTTAAAACCTACCTTTGCACACCATAAAAAAATAGTAATGTTTTTTCACAATCATGATACTGTAACACCATATAGCGATTCGAAAGCAAGTAAAAAAGAACAAGTTGCTGAAATGTTCGATAATATTGCTCATCGCTACGATTTTTTAAACCGTCTTTTATCTGTTGGAATTGATACAATTTGGAGAAAGAGGGTTTTAAAAATGCTAAAAAAAGAAAATCCAAAAACAATTTTGGATGTGGCAACAGGTACTGGTGATTTAGCCATTGAATTAAGTAAGTTAGATGTAGAAAAAATAACTGGTCTTGATATTTCTAAACAAATGCTTGAAAAAGGTAGAATTAAAGTTGCGAACAAAAACTTATCTGATAAAATAGAAATGGTTTATGGTGATTCTGAAAATTTACAGTTTCAAGACAATACATTTTCGGCTGCAACCGTTTCATTCGGAGTAAGAAATTTTGGTGATTTAGAAAAAGGACTTTCTGAAATAAACCGAGTTCTTGAAAAAAATGGAAGATTAATTGTTTTAGAGTTTTCTAAACCTACTGTTTTTCCTGTTAAACAAGTATTTGGTTTTTATTTCAAAGTAATATTACCTTTGGTTGGTCGTTTCTTTTCTAATGACCCACGTGCTTACACTTATCTTCAAGAATCGGTGCAGGCTTTTCCTGAAGGTAAAAATTTTGTTAAAATTTTAGATAACGTAGGATTTAAAAACACTCAATGTATTCCACTAACTTTTGGTATTTGTTCAATCTACACAGGTGTAAAGTAATATTTGCATTTTTAGCGTTTGTTACTTTATTTTTTTCTTCTGAAAAATTAGAAGCTCAAAATTTAATAAAACACGATAATAAGAAAATTCATTTTGGTATTGCAATGAGTGGTATCCGTTCACAATTTGCTGTGAATCGTTCTGCCCAGTTCATCAATAATGATACTATTCAATCGGTAACCTCACCTGTTTCTGGTGGATTTGGTTTGGCAATTATTAGTAATTTCAAAATAAATAACCATTTAGATTTAAGGGTAATTCCAGGTATAAATTTATACAATAAAAATTTTGATTTCGAAACCCGTTATATTGATACTAATGTAAATTTTGATGAAAGTATAGAATCAATTACACTTAGCTTGCCTGTAAGCCTCAAATTCAAATCAGATAGATTTTTCGATAACTTTAGATTTTACGTTCTTTCAGGAATGAGGGTAGATTACGATATGGCTTCAAACGCAAACAAGCAACGAGCAAATGATATTATTAAACTAAAGGCTTTCGACACCTTAGCAGAAGTAGGATTTGGATTCGAAATTTATTTTCCAATGTTTATTTTTAAACCAGAAATTAAATTTTCTCAAGGTTTAATGGATGTACACGCCCCAACAGAAAATTATATTTATTCTGAAGTATTAGACAAATTACGTTC
>JAHDDA010000036.1:9143-13112 GCA_020629595.1 Chitinophagales bacterium | reverse complement strand
GGCTTGAACTTCAAGGTTCAAGCTTATTATATGGCAATAAAAATCCCCACCAAGCAAATAAGCTTGGTGGGGATTTTTTGTTGGTCTTGTATGAAGTGATATTAAATCACTTTTAAGATTAATTTACCATTTTTTTCTCCTGAAAATAAACGTAAAAATGTTTCGTGGAAATTTTCTATACCTTCGTAAATATCTTCTCTACTTTTTAATTTTCCTTGCATCATCCACATCCCCATTTGCATTGCAGCCTCTTTATAATGTTTGGCATAATCCATTACAATCATTCCTTGCATTGTTGCCCTATTTACTAAAAGTGAAAGATAATTACTTGGACCTTGTATGTGTTTTGTATTATTGTATTGAGAGATAGCACCACAAATAACTACTCTTGCATTCATTCTTAAACAGCTTAATGCAGCGTCTAAAATATCACCACCCACATTGTCAAAATAAACATCAATTCCTTTTGGACAAAATTGTTTAATACCGTTCTTTATATTTTCTGACTTGTAATTAATTGCTCCATCAAAACCTAAATCATTTATTAGGTATTGACATTTTTTATCACTTCCAGCAATACCGACTACTTTACAACCTTTAATTTTAGCAATTTGACCAACAATACTACCAACAGCTCCAGCAGCACCAGATACTAAAACGGTGTCGCCTTCTTTAATCTTTCCAACTTCTAAAATACCAAAATAAGCAGTCATTCCAGGCATTCCTAAAGTGCCAATGTATGTTGGCATTGGAACTAAAGAAGTATCAACTTTATAATACATTTCGCCCTTGCTTAAACTGTATTGTTGAACACCGCCCCAGCCAGTTATAATGTCGCCAACTTTAAATTTTTCATTATTATTTGATTGAATAACTTCTCCAACAGTACCAGCTCGCATAACCTCTCCAATTTGTACAGGTGGAATGTAAGATTTCATATCATTAATCCATCCTCGCATAGCAGGATCAAGAGAAACATAATGATTTTTTACAACAATTTCTCCAGCTTTTGCTTCTGGAATTTCTGTTGTATTTACTTGCCAAGTATCAGCTTTTGGCAATCCTATTGGACGGTTAGCTAAAAGTATCTGTTTGTTCATTTTGGTAAATTGATTAACTAAATAATTTTGGTATAGAATATTGAATTTATTTAAAAATTACCAAGTGCAATTCTGTAAGTGCCATTGTCTTTAAAATATTCTACATTTTTAAGGCTAGGTGTATTTTCTAAACTGCCATAATAAACTGCCATATCTAAAAATTGTTCATTAACTAGTTTTAAATCTTCAGGTAAGTTGTATTTTACTAAGTCCAGTTTAAAATCTTGATTGTTTGTACTAATTTTAATTGAAGTGGGTGAGTAATCTGTAAAGAAAATAGGTAATTGAGCTTCTTTGCATAGATACAAGACATCGCACATATCTTTAGGGTTTAAGAATCTACCTTTTGCTTCAAATTTTAATAATATTTGCTTTTTGTTTTGAATAAAAATTGGTGGTAATTCGCCTTTAATATTTGATATTATTGTTCCTTTGTTATTGGTGTTTTCATAAGATCTAACACAAAGTGGAATGTTTGCCAATTTTAAAGGCTCTATTGTTTTTGGATGAATCACTTTTGCACCATAATAAGTCAATTCTACGGCTTGGTTGTAGTCTAAATTTTCAATTTTAACAGTTTCGTTAAGAAGTTGTGGGTCAGCATTTAAAACGCCTTCTACATCTTTCCATATAGTAACTTTTTCAGCACCTAAACAATAAGCAAAAATGGCAGCAGAATAATCAGAACCTTCTCTGCCTAAAGTTGTATTTTGATTGTTTGATGTTCCTCCAACAAAACCTTGAGTAACATAAGTTCCATTAGTAAAAGTGGCTTGTACTACTTGTTTTGTATGTTTCCAGTCAACTTTTCCTTCTCTGTAAGATTGATCTGTGCGTATCAGTTGTTTTGCATAATGAAAGTGATTTGGAACTTCGCTTTCTTCCAATTTTCTAGATAATATAAAGGAGGAAGTTAATTCTCCTAAAACTATTAATTGATCATAGATATAACTTTCATCATTAATGGTATTATTATTTAGAAAATAGATTAAGCCATCAAATAACTTTCTTATTCCATCTTTTATATCATAGGTGTTTGCATAAAATAATTCATCAATTAAGTTGAATTGATCTTGTTGTAAAGCTAATAATTGTTCTAACCAATTTTCGTCTTTCAAGTGTGCTTGCCAAACTTTTTCCAAATAATTTGTCGTTTTTCCCATTGCTGAAACGACAATTATTAAGTTTTTGGGAGCTTCTTTTTTTATTATTGATATAACATTTTTTATGTTATCAGCTGTGGCAACTGAAGCTCCACCAAATTTATATACTTCCATTTAATTAAAATTAACTATTTGCTTAAAAATAAATCGTAATCTTTTTCATATAATTTGCAATCATACCATTCTTTATCAATGGTAACATCAAATTTTTCATAAAAACTTATTGCAGGTAAGTTCCAATCTAAAACCTGCCATTTTATCAACTTGTACGCTTCGTTTTTGGCGTGTAATGTAAGGGCATTTAACAGTAATTTACCAATTCCTTTTCTTCTGTATGCTTCAGTTACTACTAAATCATCTAAGTATAACATTTTTCCTTTCCAAGTTGAATACGCTGTAAAACAAAGTGCCATTCCAATAGTTTTATTTTCATGCTTTGCTAACCATAACTTATAAATAGGATTTTCACCTAAACCATGTTCAATAAATAAAGAAACAGGGTTTGTGACGGCATCTGGAGCATTTTCATAAATAGCCAATTCTTTAATTAAGGCATAGGCATCTATAATATCTTGCTCACTTTTAGCTTTTACTATTGATATTTTCATTTTATTTTAATTGTATTGTGGTACTTTTGCGAAATATTTCAGAATTTTTCTACCTTAAAGATTCAACAAAAACCAATTTTTCTATAATGAGAAACAAAGTAACAACACTTGATGAATTCATTATTCAAAAACAACAAGATTTTCCTTTTGCTTCTGGAGATTTATCTTCATTATTGCGTGATATTGGTTTGGCAGCTAAAATAATCAATCGAGAAATTAATAAAGCAGGACTTGTTGATATTTTAGGAAGTACAGGTACTACGAATGTTCAAGACGAAGAAGTGCAAAAGTTAGATGATTTTGCAAATAACCAATTAATTTTTTCTTTGAAAGCTGGTGGAGATTGCTGTGGGATTGCTTCTGAAGAAAATGATGATTTTGTTCCTTGTAATCCAAGTGGAAAATATATTGTTACAATGGATCCATTAGACGGTTCATCGAATATAGATGTAAACGTTTCGATAGGTACTATTTTCTCAATTTATAGGAGAATTTCTGAAGTGGGTACTGGTGTTGAAACGGCAGATTTTTTACAAAAAGGTAAAGAACAAGTTGCCGCTGGTTATGTTATTTATGGTTCTTCAACAATGTTGGTTTATTCAACAGGAAATGGCGTAAACGGTTTTACTCTTGACCCATCAATAGGGGAGTTTTGCCTATCTCATAAAGATATAAAAACTCCTGAAAATGGTAAGTATTACTCTATAAATCAAGGATATAGGTCTAAATTTTCAAAGGGGTTGAATGAGTATTTAGATTACTGTCAAGGTTTTTCTGATGAAAAAATAAAACCACTTGGTTTACGCTATATTGGTTCTATGGTTGCTGATGTACATAGAAATTTGATAAAAGGAGGAATATTTATTTATCCATCAATGCAAGGAAATCCGAAAGGAAAATTACGTTTAGTTTACGAATGTAATCCTTTATCGTACTTAGTAGAACAAGCAGGTGGAAAAGCAACAGACGCTAAACAAAGAATTTTAGAGTTACAACCAACAGAATTGCATGAAAGAACACCTGTTTATCTGGGTTCAAAAAAAATGGTTGAAAAGGCTGAAGAATATATAAATAAGAAAAAATGATTAGCAATAATTC
>JAHDDA010000036.1:0-9043 GCA_020629595.1 Chitinophagales bacterium | reverse complement strand
GAAACAAAAGTAGTTCAACACGTAATTAAAATTATTGAAAATATATCATTTAAAGGAGGAAACTTTACCACAAAATTCAGTTCATTAGAACTACAAGTTGTTCAAGATGCCGACAGATTAGATGCTATTGGTGCAATTGGTATTGCAAGAACTTTTAATTATGGAGGATTTAAAAATAGAGAAATTTACGACCCTAATATTCCTCCAAAATTAAATATGACGAAAGAAGAGTATAAAAAAAGCATAGCACCAACCATTAATCACTTTTACGAAAAATTATTATTACTTAAAAATAGAATGAATACCCAAAAGGGTAAAGAATTGGCTGAAGAACGCCACATTTTTATGGAAACTTATCTTGAACAGTTTTATAAAGAATGGAATAGTGAATTTTAAGTAAATACTTTATTTATCTGCGTTTTACACCACCTCTTAAAATTTTTGCTAAAAATAAGATAATAATTGCCCCAACAAAAGCTGAAATTACCATTCCTACAAAATTTTGAGGCAATTCAACGCCAAAAGTATTAGAAATGCCTTTAACAATATTTGAACCTGGAGCAATTTGTAATAAACCAAATAAAAAATTGCCAACTACTGCACCAGCAATTCCTAAAAGTGCATTTACAACAAAACCATAAGTAGTGCCTCCCACAAGGCGAGCTGCTAAAGTACCCGATAAAGCACCAACAACAACCATTATAACAATATTTAAAATATCCATACTGTAAACTTAATAGAAACTTTTATTTAATTGCAATTTTTTTAATTTTTCATTCCTCTGTTGGAATAACTTTGCAATTCATAAAGCGAAAATAATGAAAATTTCTTCAATCGAACTTTCCGAAACTGGCTATTATTCTAAATTGATTCTGGATTATATTTCAGAAGATATTAATGTAAAAGGTTTTTACAATGAACAATTAAGTTTTCAAAATATTGAAGAAATTATTACTGAAAGGGATAAGTTTCCACTTATTGAAAGAAAAATTTTAGCTGAAGAATTAGCCAATCAATACAAAAATTACAATGTTTCTGAAGCTACAAATAAGCATTTGAAATTACTTAAACAAGGAAATACTTATACAATAACAACAGGGCATCAGGTAAATTTAATGACTGGTCCACTATATTTTATTTACAAAATCGCTAGTTGTATAAAGTTGTGTAAGCAATTAAAAGATAAATATCCGAATTTCAACTTTATTCCCATTTATTGGATGAATTCTGAAGATCACGATATTGACGAAATTAATAATTTCACTATTTTCAATAAAAAAATTACTTGGGAAACAGAGTGGGGTGGTGCTTCAGGAAAAATGCCAACAAGAAGTTTAGTAAACAACGTATTCCCTGAATTAGAAGAAATTTTAGGAACATCAGAAAAGGCAGAAGATATATTGTCAGTTTTAAAAACTTGTTACCTTAAAGAAGAAAACTTAGCCCAAGCCACCTTTAAATTTGTAAACCATTTGTTTGGTAAATACGGCTTAGTAATTCTAAATCAAGATAATGGTAAATTTAAGTATTTAGTTAAGCATTTGATTAAAAAAGAATTGTCTTCAAATGAAAATGAACAAGCTATCAATAAAGTTTCTGGTGAATTGATAAAAAGAGGCTATCACGCCCAAGCAAAACCACGAGCTTTAAATTTATTTTATTTCAATAATGAAAAGCGGGAACGAATTGAAAGGCTTAAAAACGGGAACTTTTTATTAGTAGATTCCAAAAAAGAAATTGTAAATTCTGAAATGTTTGAATTGCTTAATTTAAGCCCTGAAAAATTTAGTTTTAATGTAATAACAAGAACACTCTACCAACAATTTTTATTGCCAAATTTGGCTTATATCGGTGGTGGTGGAGAGTTAGCTTATTGGTTGCAATACAAAAAAATGTTTGAGCAAAACAATCTGTTTTTTCCTGCATTAATTTTAAGAAATACAGTTTTATTTATTCCTAAATCGTTTGATAAAAAAATAAAAAAACTAAATCTATCTTTTACAGATTTGTTTAAGGAAGAAGATAAATTAAAGCAAAACTTTACTAAAATGAACTCCGATAGCAATTTAGAATTACAGACCGAAAAGCAAGAAATAAAAGTTGTTTTAAATAAAGTAAAGCAAAAAGCAGTAAAAGTAGATGCAACTTTAGAAAAAATGCTGGATGCAGAATTAAGTAAACTCTTTAGTAATTTTGAAAAAATTGAAGCCAAAATGCTTAGAGCTGAAAAAAAGAAATTTGAACAGAGTTTATCTCAAATTGAAGCACTAAAGAAAGGCTTATTCCCTAAAAATAATTTACAAGAAAGAAAAGTAAATTTTATTGAAATATGGTTCAAATATGGAATTGAATTTATTGATGATTTAATTGAAAAATTTAATCCAAATCAAGGAAAATTCGATATTATTTTAGAGGAATAATTGGTTTTAAAAATCTATTCCAGACAAAAGTTCTATCAATAGGTTTTTTAGAATCATCCCAATCAGACCAAACTATAAATTCGGCTTTTCCAATAACTAAACTGTCATTTACTAAGCCCCAAGTTCTCGAATCTCGTGAGTTGTTTGTGTTATCGCCTTGTACAAAGTAGTCTTTGTTCTCAATTTTTGTTATGCGTTTTGCCATAACATAAGAACTCTCTTTAGCTGAATTTTCTTGTGGTGGTTTCCAGAAAATAATAACATCACCAACAGTAAAGTTTGATTTTTTTAATTTATTACACAAAACCCTATCACCAATTTCTAAAGCTGGAGACATTGAATTACTAGGAATTAAAAAAACACTAAAACAATAATTTTTGACAAAAAATGCCAATAACAAAGTAAAAACTAACCAAATTAAGTACTTTGCCATTTCATTTTGTTGTTGAGATGTAGCACTGCTACGTTTAATTTTTAAAACTACAGAAACCTGCTATTTCATAATTTACGAAATACTAGTGTTCAGATTTATCTGCTTTTATCTTGGTATTCTAAAAGATTTATTCCAATTAATCCATTTTAAAGGTGTAGTCCAAGACTCTTCTGGGTGTGTAGAAAGCCACACAAAAAACGGTGTTCCAACAACGTGGTCTTCTGGTACAAATCCCCAAAATCTCGAATCTTGTGAATTGTGTCTATTATCACCCATTAACCAGTAATAATCCATTTTGAAAGTATATTCTGTTAATGGCTTACCGTCAATGGTAGCTTGCCCATTTTCAAATTTATACGACATATTGCCTTCGTAATTTTTGATACACCTGCCATATAAAATGTGGTTCGTTTCATTAATTTGAATCGTAGCTCCTTTTTTAGGAATCCATAATTTTCCGAAGTTATCTCTGCTCCAAGTGTATTTGTCTGAATTTGGGAATATATCTAAGTTAATCTTTCCACTAGGTTCAATTAGCTTTTGCATATCTTTTACAAATGGAAACTTAGAAATAATTTCCGCTTTTTCTTCATTTAAAAATAAAATATATCTATTTTGCCCAGCTATTACCGAGTTTAATGGAATTTCTAATTTTTTAAAAGTTCTTCTGTTTATACTTGTTCCATCTGTTATAACTCTGTAACTAAACTGCATATCTTTTGGCGGTTCTTGTGCTTTGCTATCTATAAAAATTTGCCCATCTACAATTGAAATGGTGTCTCCAGGCATTCCTACCGTTCGTTTAACGTAATTGTCACGCCTATCAACAGGTCTTGTAATTACGGTGTAGTTTTTATGTACGTTTTCCTTCCCGCCATATTTTTCTGTGTTTCTATACATTGATCTTATGCTCTCGGTACTTTGTAGCTCAACGGTTGTAGTATCGCCATCTGGCCAATTAAAAACCATTATGTCGCCTCTTTTTATACTTGAAATTCCAGGTAAACGCATATAAGGTAGCTCTGGCTTATCAAAGTACGATTTTCCTAAGTTGCGTGGAAATTGATTATGAACAAAAGGAAAAGCTAAAGGGGTGTTTGGTATTCTTGGTCCGTAATGAAACTTTGAAACAAAAAGTTTATCTCCTGCCAACATACTTCCTTCCATACTACCAGTTGGAATTGCATAAGATTGAAATATAAATATATTTATTAGTGGAATTACAATAAAAGCAAAAGCAAGTGTTTCTGCCCATTCTCTGAAAAATCCTTTTTTTTCTTTTTTTTCGTCTTTCTTGTTGCTCATACTAAATTAGAGATTTTAACAATATGCAAAGATAACAGCCTTTACTAGAAAAAAAGTGCCACAAAAAAAATTAAAAAAGGTTAATGGTTAATCTAAGTTGCGATGTATTTAGTAGGAACATCGATTTATCGTGTCCAAGGATGCGATAAATTGCGATTCCTATTAACAAACACTTATAGTTTTATACAGCACAACTTGAGTTAGTTAAATGTACCAAATTTGTAATTACAGGACTTAGGATAGTTGAAATAATCATTTTACATTTGTGATAAATTAAGTTGTGCCAAAAAAGTTTGCCATATCAGATATTCATGGAAACTCCTTGAGTTTTCGACAATTGGTTTTAAAACTGAATTTACAAAAAGGAGATAAATTATTTCTTTTAGGTGATTTTATTGATAGAGGACCTAATTCAAAAATGGTGTTCGATTCTATTTTTCAGTTAATTAACAATGGCATTGATGTAAATTGTATTAAAGGCAATCACGAAGAATTACTGTTAGATTCAATTATTAATCCTAGCCTTAAAAAGCATTGGTTGTATTACTGTGGAGGCGTAGAAACTATGATTAGTTTTGAAAAAGATGAGCCTTCTGAAATTGATGAAAAATATTTGAGTTTTATTGAAAAAATGCCTTACTATATTCGAGAAGATAATTACATATTGGTTCACGCTGGTTTAGATTTTTCAGATAAACAAGTCTCACCTTTTTATAACCGTAAACAGTTACTTTGGATTAGAAATTGGCACAATTCAATTGATTATAATTGGCTAGGCGATGAGATAATTATTCATGGTCATACGCCTGTTGAACAATTGCAAATAGAACTAATGAAAGATCAATTAAATGAAAAAAAGTATTTGAATATTGACAATGGTTGCTTTAAAATTGGTAACATTGGATTAGGAAATTTATGTGCCTTTAATTTGAATAATCATAACTTAATTTTTCAAGAGAATATTGATATTTAATTTTATAAAACATTATAATTAATTTTAAAATCTATGAATAAACTTTCAATTTTTATTATCGCTTTTTTTACCACCCTCTCTTTTCAATTATCAGCACAAAGTACCGTTGGACTTTTATCTTTCACAGATGTAGATAAAGTGCAAGAAGGTTATAATTTGTATTTTCCACATGGGCAAACAGATGTTTTTTTATTAGATAACTGTGGTAGAATTGTTCATACTTGGGAAGGCGATACATACAAACCAGGTAATTCTGTTTTTTTAACCGAAGAAGGTTTGTTGTACAAATGTGGTGGTAGAGGAGCAGGTTCAAATGAGTGGATTCACGCTGGTGGAGGTGGTGAAGTGCTTCAAATTGTAAATTGGGATGGTTCTGTTGCTTTGGAATATGCCGTTAACGACTCAATGCAACGAATGCACCACGATATTGCTGTAAAACCCAACGGCAATGTTTTAGCAATAGTTTGGGATAGAATTTTGGAAGAAGATGCACTTCAAGCAGGAAGAAACCCCAACTTAATGGCACAAAATGAAGTTTGGTCAGAAAAAATTATTGAAATTGAGCCAAATTTAGAAAATGGAACTGCTGAAATTGTTTGGGAATGGCGAGTTTGGGATCACTTGGTGCAAGATTTTGATGAAACGAAAGAAAATTTTGGTGTAATTGCCAATAATCAAGATAAAATCAATTTGAATTATGACACTTCAGATGGGCATCCCGACTGGTTACACATAAATTCAATTGATTACAATCCTTTTTATGAACAAATAATGTTGAGTGTTCCTACTTTCAATGAAATTTGGATTATCGATCAATCAACTTCTACACAGCAAGCCGCTGGTTCTACTGGTGGATTATCGGGTAGTGGTGGCGATTTATTATTTCGTTATGGAAACCCAGCAGCTTATGATAGAGGAACAGCCGAAGATCAAGTAAACTTTTACCAACACGATGCCCATTGGATGGATTTACACTTACAAAATGGTGATGAAGGATTTGGAAAAGTAATGTTATTTAACAATCAGGTTGAAGAAAATAAATCAACAGTTGATATTGTAAATGTAGTTTTTGATGATTATGAAAGTGGTTTTCCAATGGAAAATGGTGTTTTTCAACCAAGTCAACCAGCATCTATTTTTGAAACTGAAGAGCCAAGCCAAATTCATTCAACAGGATTATCGGGAGCTCAAAAACTTAAAAATGGAAATACCTTAATTTGTGTTGGTCGTTATGGTTATATGTTAGAAGTTACCAACGAAGGCGAAATTGTTTGGGAATATAAAAATCCTTTTCAAGCGGGTATGCCAGTATCACAAGGTGCTGAACTTGGAATGAATGATAATTTGGTTTTCCGTTTTTACCGTTATCCATTAGATTTTGCGGCTTTTGAAGGAAAAGATTTAACACCAAAAGGATACATTGAGTTAAATCCAGATGAAGAAAACTGTCCTTTGCCATCTTCAAATGACGATGAAGTAGTTATAGACTTAACACCCATTCATATTTATCCAAACCCAGCAAATAATTTGGTAAACTTGTATGCCAATAATGCTGAAGGAGAAATTAAAATTTTCAATTTAACAGGGCAATTACAGCTTTCGCAAAAAATAGAAAAGAATGAATTATTAAAAATTGATACTAATAATTGGATTTCGGGTACTTATTTAATTATGCTAAATAATGAATTGATTGAAAAATTAGTTGTTGTTGAATAATGATTGATTTTTTAGATTAATAAATCAGCTTATTCTATGCTAATAAATGGTTATATTGCTATGATTCTGGAAAAGTATTTGGCAATATGACCATTTTCTTATTAAACTTTAAATATTGATAAAGTGCAAAAATAGAGTTAAAAATTAAACCGTATTTTTGCAAAAAATCATACATATCTTAAATACTTTAACGAATGAAAAAACTACTTTTTTCCTTAATTGGCTTACTATCATTTTCAATGGTAGAAGCTCAAATTTTTCACGATAATCATAACTTTACTAAACAAGATACTTTGCGTGGTTCAGTTACACCTGAAAGAGCTTGGTGGGATTTAACTTATTACCATTTAGACATAGCTGTTGACCCTGATAAAAAATGGATTGAGGGAAAAAACACCATTCGATATAAAGTTTTGGAGAGTAATAAAAAAATGCAAATTGATTTGCAACCTCCAATGAAAATTACGAAAGTAAAAAATAAAAAAGGAAAGGAATTAGATTTTGAACGTGATGGAAACGTCTATTATGTAGAAATGAAAAAGAAGCCTAAACCAGGTACTGTTTCTGAAATTGTTGTTGAATACGAAGGTTATCCAACCGAAGCAGTAAGAGCGCCTTGGGATGGTGGTTTAAGTTGGACGAAAGATGATAATGGAAATCATTTTGTAGCAACCTCTTGTCAAGGTGAAGGAGCAAGTATGTGGTGGCCCTGCAAAGATCACATGTACGATGAGCCAGATAGTATGAAAATGACCTTAACCTGCCCTGATAATTTAACGGCAGTTGGAAATGGACGATTAATTGGTGAAAAGAAAAATAATGATGGAACAAAAAGTTTTGTTTGGTATGTTTCTAACCCAATAAATAATTACGGTGTAAATGTAAATATTGGCGATTATGTGAATTTTTCAGAGAAATTCCCAGGGGAAAAGGGCGATTTAGATTGCGATTATTATGTGCTTTCTTACAACTTAGATACTGCAAAAGTACATTTTAAAGATGCTGGAAGATGCCTTGAAGCTTTTGAACATTGGTTTGGTCCTTATCCGTTTTATGAAGATAGTTACAAATTGGTAGAAGTTCCATATTTAGGAATGGAACACCAAAGTTCTGTAACTTATGGAAATGAATATAAAAAAGGATATTTAGGAAACGATTTAAGCCGAACAGGTTGGGGCTTAGATTGGGATTACATTATTATTCACGAAACTGGACACGAATGGTTTGCCAATAATATTACCTATAAAGATATTGCCGATATGTGGGTTCACGAAGGTTTTACTTGCTATTCTGAAGCCATTTTTGTTGAATATTTTTATGGAAAAGATGCAGGAGCAGAATACGTGCGTGGTTTAAGAGGAAACATAAGTAATAGAGAACAACTTATTGGTCCTTATGGCGTAAACAAATCTGGTTCGGGAGATATGTATTCTAAAGGAGCAAATATTTTGCATACTTTACGCCAAGTAATAAATGACGATGATAAATGGCGTGAAATTTTACGTGGCTTAAACTCAGAATTTTACCACAAAACAGTAACCACAAAAGATATAGAAGATTTTATGGCTAAAAAAGCGGGTTTAGATTTAGATGGTTTCTTTAACCAGTATTTAAGAGATTTTAGAATACCAGCTTTAGAATATGTAATTAGAAAAGGAAGATTGGCATTTAGATGGAGTAATTGTATTGAAGAATTTAAAATGCCAGTAAAAGTTTATGTAAACGGAGAAGAAAAGTGGTTAGATGCTTCAACTCGTTGGAATGCCATTGAAGCACCCGAAGATGCTACTTTTAAGATTGATAAAGACTTTTACATTCTTTCTTTGCCTTTTATGGGAGAATAGTTTGTCCAATATCTAATTATCGAAAAGGGGGTTTAAACTTAATATCTGTTTAAATTCCCTTTTTCTTTTTACTTATTTCCAAAATCGAATAAAGTATAAAGTGAAATTTTAACAATCATTTCATTAATACTGCTTGAATACCAATTGATTTATAGAGCTTTTTTATTTTTACAGTTATGAGAAGAATTATATATTTATTGCTTGCTGTTTTTTTAGGAATAATGGCATTTATATTTTACAATCAAAACTCGGTTAAAGTTGAGAGCGTAACAAAGTTTGACTTACCAAATGGAGCTATAGCCACATTAAACAAAGACTCAGAAATTCGATTTAATAAAATATTATTCAACTT
>JAHDDA010000035.1 GCA_020629595.1 Chitinophagales bacterium | reverse complement strand
TACTAAAACAACTTTTTTTCCATTTCCACATTGCTGTTATGGTAGTTTATAGAGGCGTAGTTTAACTTTTCATAAACTTGAATGGCAATATTGTTCCAAGCAAATACATTGAGTTTTATTTTTGAAACTCCTAAGTTTATCAGCTTTTTTTCCAAACTTAATAAGCTTAATTTTCCAAACTCTTTATTTCTAAAACTTTCGTAAATTAAAAATTGTACAATATAAGCAAAATTGGGATAAAAATCTACAACTACTCCACCAACCGCTTGTTTTGTATGCTTGTTGTAAAGTGTCCAAAATTTACAGGTGTTTGTGTTTAAATTTTCAAAATTCTCCCTAATTTGAAAAGGTTCTTGATGTTTTTTTGAGGGAAGTTCTATTCCGAACTTTTTATTAACTTCAGCAGAACATTGCATTATTTCATTTTCTATAAATAAATGATATTCGAGCAATGTCATTTTTTTTAGCTCAATCATTGCGGTAGTTTTTAATCTTTTACGTATTGATTAAAAACTTGTTACACATAAAACAAAAAATAATATATAAAAAAAGCGACTTAGGATTTTCCTAAGTCGCTTAATAAAAAATATTTTAAGCTAAAAACTATTCGTCGTCTAACAATTGCTCAATTGTAGCATTGTTTGTTGAGTCAATTACATCTTTTTTAGGAATTGCCATATTAGACACAAGGCTAATAATTAAAAATGCAATGGCTAAACTCCAAGTTGCTTTCTCTAAAAAATCTGTTGTGCGTTGTACACCACCAAGTGCATTGGCAGAACCGCCACCAAAGCCAGCACCTAATCCGCCACCTTTAGGGTTTTGAATTAACACTACTATTACTAAAAATACGCAAATTAATACAAGTATAACTGTTAATAATGAATACATTTTATTCTTCTTTTTCTTTTATTCTCTTAATTTCGGATGCAAAGTAAGCACTTTTTTCAGGAAATTTCAACTTTAAAGTCTTCAATAACTCAATTGCTTCCTCAAATTTACTATTTTGCTCTAAAAATCGTACCATAGTTTCCGATAATTGTGCATTATCAAAATTTTCTGACTCATTTATTCTTGCATCTACTTTTTTGATTTTATGCTCATCAAATGAATTTTCTTTCGATTTATTTTTTTTGAATTGCTTATCCTTAACTACATTCATCAAATCTTTAAATCGTTCAATTGCTTTTTCAGAATTAGATTGTATTTCATTTTTACTATGTGATTTATCTTTAATTTTATCTTTAATACTATCAAGTTCTTCGTTCAATTCAGATAAAATATCTTTATCAATTATAGTTTCATTAATTTCATTGGTAACATCTATTGAGCTTACTTCTTCCATTTTAGAAAGTTCTTGAGATATTTCATTTTTTAAGTTTTCATCAATTTCAGTTGCTTCTTCCTCATTGTCAATAATATCTACTTGGTTGCTTGCCAATTCTTTATTTACAATTGCTTGTATTTCAAAGGATGTTATTTCTTGTTCATTTTCTTCTTTTAATATTTTTTTGATTTCCTCAAATGTGTTTTCATCATTTTCAACAACTGGATTATTATTATTGTAATCCTTTTTGGGGCGCATTACAAAACTTAATTCAGCTAATTGTTCTAACCTGTTATTGGGTTTGCTTTCTGAAATCTTTGACGTTTCATTAAAATCATCATTATCTTTAATTGGTGTAGGCGTTTCATTAATTGCTTCTATTGATGTAGTTTCATTTTCTTCAAATACTTCTTTTTCAGTAGGTTTTTTATCTTCTTCTTCTTCTAAAGATTTTGATGGTTCTATATCAATATTTTCGTTTGATTGCTTATGGTCAACTATTAAGTTTTCTTCAGTTTCAAAGTTTATTCTTTCATCAATGTTACTAGCTTCTAATTCATCTTCATCTAATAAATTAATATTGCTTTTAGCTTCGACTAAATCAAATTCTTTAAGTTCTTCATTCTCTTTGGTTTCGGTTAAATTTTCTTCTTTACTATCAATTGTCGTGTTTATAGAATCTTGTGTTACAATTTCTCCTTCAACCAACTCAGTTCCATCTTCAATAATCACTAAACCATCATTAGTATTTAAAAAAGCATTTTCTGGCAATGGAGGTAAGTTAGGCAACTTCCTTTCATTCATATTAGGTTCGTAAATAAATTCTTTAAAAGGAACTTTTAGGTTTGCTTTTGCTTGCAGAGGTGCATATTGAGCATTACCCAACTGTATAATTTTTCTAATTATAAGTGCCTGCAACGGCTGGTGTAATGGATAATTTTTGGCTAATGTCTCTAAAAAGTCAATAGAAGTATTTTCTAATTCAGAAACATTTTCAAGTAGATTAAAATATTGTGATTGATTACTGTTTGTCATAGTTTTCAATTTTTACCAATTAACAAAAGCCCTATTAAAAATTTCGTCAATCATTAGATTGCTAATTTCTTCAATCAAATCATCTTCAACATCTTTAAGGTTAGTTGCATTGTCGTAAGTTGCCGTTTGTGTGAATAACTGTGTCCATTTCTCGCCTGTATTAGCATTCAAAAACTCCATTTCAACTGCAATTACCAATTCATTTAAAGCGGCTCTGTCTGTTCCTGCGGCAGCTTGTGGTCTGCTTTCATACTTGGTAACTTTACCAGACAACAAAATATCTTCGTTACTATTAGTAAGGTTTAAGGGTGTTTCATTTGCACACCTATCTTGTAATTTTTCGGTAATAGTTTGTGCTAAGCTAGGTACAACAATACTAGCCTTGTTATCTATAAGTGGTATTCTTATAGTTTCAGCACCATCTGGAATTGAAGCACCTGTAAATGAATAAACACCACAAGCACTAAATAAAGATAGTAAAAGTATGTAGCAATAGGCTTTCATATCAATTTCAAATATAGGTACGAAAATACAGTTAAGCAATCTTCTTTATCACTCCAGTATCAACATAAACCAAATATTTATCCACGTTTTGGAAACCCATTTTTAACAAAATTTTTGCATAACGCTTAATTTGAAAGATATATTTCTCATCTTCTACAAGTTTTTTATAATCAATAACAATAGCTTTTTTGCCTTTTATTAGCACTCTATCGGGTTTGTGTATTCGTTTGTTTCCTTCAAATAGTTCTCTTTCAGCCAACACTTTATAATCATTGTCTGCAAACCAAGAGGCAAATAATTCATTTTCAAATAATTTATTTATTGATTTGCGTAAATAGGGAATATCATTTGGTGTTAAAACGCCTTCAGAAAGTAACATAGAAAGTACCTTGTCTAAATCATTTTTTTTGTACAACTTTTCCAGAACACTGTGAGCTTTTATTCCTTCAGCAATACTTGTTTCGATAGATGTATCTAATAAAGCAAATTTTTCTTTAGCTTCAGAACGAATGTTAATAAAGTTGGAATATGAACGTGAATTTGAGTTAAATACATTTCCTTCAATCCCTTTATTAGTTTTAATAATATTAGGGCTTTTTGTGCCTAAAATGAAGGTGTTGTTATCTGTATTAAAATATTTTGAAAGTTTACTATCTGCTTTTAAAACGTGTATTATCCAGTTAGGAATAGCTTGCTTAAACTCATTGATGTCTTTTGAGGCAGCAACGTAAGCATATAATCTACACTTGGGTCTTGTGAATGCAACATACAATTTATTAATGTCATCTAAATAGGTTAAAAGCATTTCTTTAAAGTAAGCACTACTAAAGCCAGAATTTTCTAAAGAGCTGTTTTTAGGAATAGGTAAAAATCCAAACTTTTGAAATTCCGCAGGTAAATCATTTGTCCAAAAAAATAAACTTTTATTTCCTGAATTGCTTACAAATGGAAGGAATACAATTGGCTTTTCAAGACCTTTAGCCTTATGAACAGTAATTATATTAATTGCATCTAAGTTTTCGGGTGTGTTAATAAATAATTTTTCTTTATTTTCATTCCAAAATTCTAAGAAATCAAATATTGTTACTATCCCTTTTGATGCTTGTTTTAGGCAAATGTTTGCAAAGAATTGCAGGTAAGCGTCTTTAATTAAATCAATGTTGAAAATTCTGCAAAGCTCTTCAACTAATTCAAAAACCGAAAGCCTTTGAAGTTCGTGAATCCTATCAAAAAACTCATTAGGAAATTCATTTTTTAATATTGGTTTTTCTCTATTGAAATCGGTAAAAATAGCGTGTTCAATATGTATTTTTTTATTTCTTAATTTAAAATAAAGATACAAACTTGCAGAGTAGGCAATGGGATCATTAGGCGTATGTAAAAGTTTAAAAAGTTGAATTATAAACTTAACCGATAAAGCACTACTTAATAATAATGAACCAGCCGAAACAAACTTAATATTATGTTCTAAAAGCAGTTCTGCAACCTCTTCAGCTTCTCTGTTTTTAAAAACTAAAATCATTATATCTTTAAGTTGAAAGCCATCATTTACAACTTCTTTAATATTGTGAATTAAAAGTGTTTTTGCTTCTTCCTTATATTTATTTCTACTTCCTGGATTGTTTAAAAAAGTAAATTCAACGTACCCATTTTGGTCTTTTTTAACGTTTTGTTTGTTTTTATGGTAAGCATTACTTATTATTTTAGAACTAAAATTATTTGATAGGTTTTCGCAAACAATATTGCATAATCTGCTGAAAAACAAGTTGTTAAATGTAACTATTTGTTTGTAACTTCTCCAATTGTCTTCTAAGATTTCATTGCTTACTTCGGTTTTGCCAAATAGTCTTACAAATTCTTGTTCAACTTCTTTTAAAAGCAAGTTCAGATTTCCACCTCTAAATCTGTAAATAGATTGTTTTACATCACCAACTATAAAAACATTTTCTTCTTCACTCAAGGAGTTGTAAACCAATGGTTTTAAATTATTCCACTGAAAATTTGAAGTGTCTTGAAATTCATCAATGAAAATATGCTTATAATAATTGCCAATTTTTTCATAAATAAATGGGGCATCTCCGTCACTAATAGCACTTGTGATAATTGCTCCTACGTCTGAAATTAAAAGTAAGTTTTTATCGTTTCTGTATGCTTTTACACCTGCATCAATATTTCCTAAAACACCATAAGCGTGTATGTGCTTTAAAAAGGCTTTTTGCGTATTTAAGTTGTGTAAATTTTCAGTGTAAAAATTATAGGCATTTTGTGCAATTAGGGTAAGTTTTGTTTCAATACTTTGTATAATTTCTTTCTTCTTGCTTGTTTTTGCATACCAATTTTTATCTCCATTTAAAATATCTAAAAATGCCTTTGTAGTTTTATCAAAATACCTTTTCCTTACATTTGTTAAAATCCAAGTTGTACTGCCGCTTACTAGGTCTTTTGCAACCAATGAAGTTTGTTTTAATAATTGTTCAAATTGCTTAGAATAATCAAGTAATTCTTGTTCAAATTGCTTAATTCCTTTTTTTGCTTGATTTATACTTTTTTCTAATTCAATATAGTCAAATTCAAAATTATTTAACCAATCAAAAACATCTTCTTCAAAAATAGTTTTCCCTAACTCTTGCAGTGCATTATCTAAGTTCCAACCACTATCGTTATCCATTTTAGTATAGGCAAAAAATAACAACCATCTTAATAATTGTGGATTTTCTCCTAAATTTGAAAACATAAATTTTATAGCCTCTTCAACTGCAAATTCTTTATTCATTTCCATTTCATAACGCATAGGCAATTGCAGTTCTTTAGAAAAAGCCCTAATTACTTTTGCGAAGAAACTATCAATTGTAGATACTTCAAACCTAGAATAATCATGTAATATTAACTCTAAAGTTTTTTGGGCATTTTTTACTATTTTTTCCTTTTCTAATCCTGTTTCATTAATTATGCTTTCAAGCATTTCAGAATTGCCAATACTCAATTCTTCTAAAGCACTCAATATTCTTTCTTTCATTTCTTGAGTTGCTTTATTAGTAAAAGTTATAGCTAAAATACTTTTATAATCAAATGGGTTTTTTAGTACAATCTTCAAATATTCTTTTACAATTGTAAAGGTTTTTCCCGAACCTGCTGAGGCTTTATAAATTTTTAATGGCATATACTTGTAATAATTGTTAATAGATTTAGATTAGATTAATTTTGTAACTCCATTACTCAATTTCATTTTAGAATAATTACAATAAAGGTACAATGAAACTTGTTTTCGCAACTAACAACCAACATAAATTAAGTGAAGTTCGTAAAATGCTTAATGATGATTTTAATATTTTAAGCCTTACTGATATTGGTTTTAGTCAGGAAATTCCAGAGCCTTATGATACTTTGGAAGAAAACTCAAAAACTAAGGCATTAACAATTTTCAAAAAGTTTAATGTAAATTGCATTGCAGAAGATACTGGTTTAGAAATAGAGGCACTAAATGGAAAACCTGGTGTTTTATCAGCTAGATATGCTGGAAACGAAAGAAATGCTGAAAACAATATGACTAAAGTGCTAAGAAATTTAGAGGGTTTAGATAATCGTAATGCTCAATTTAGAACAGTTGTTACCTTAATTTTGAATGAATCTATTTATCAATTTGAAGGTATATGTAAAGGTACAATTTTACATAATAAATTGGGTGAAGAGGGCTTTGGTTATGACCCTATTTTTATGCCTAATAATTACAGTAAAAGCTTTGCACAAATGAGTGCTGAAACAAAAAATAGCATTAGCCATAGAGGTAAGGCAATTAACAAACTTGTAGATTTTTTACTAAACACTAGATAATTTGCAACTTTTTTATCATATTTAACGTCTCTAAACCAGTTTTGAGATATGAACTTCTTTAAAAAAATAACAGATACCGAGAGGTTGATAAAAGGTTGCTTGAAAAATAACGGCAAATGTCAACAACAACTTTATGATAAGTATAAAGGGATAATGTTTGCAATTTGTTTAAGATATACACCAGATTATCATTCTGCTGAAGATGTTTTACAAAACGGATTTGTAAAAGTTTTTAGAAACATTCATAAATTTAGAGGAGATGGTTCCTTCGAGGGATGGATGCGTAGAATATTTGTAAATACCTCTATTGAATATTACAGAAAACACCACTATTTATATCCTATATTAGAGGTGAATGGTTCTGGTTTTGAAGAAATTAGTAATGATGTCTTTAGTAGGTTTTCTACTGATGAAATTTTGCAAATGATACAAACTCTTTCACCAGGATATCGTATAGTATTCAATATGTTTGTTATTGAAGGATATTCGCATAAAGAAATAAGTGAAATTTTAAATATTAGTGAAGGAACATCTAAATCGCAACTTTCAAGAGCTAGAAGTTTACTCAAGAAAAAAGTAGAAGCCTTAGGCGAACTGGAACAAAGTAATTATGCCAAAACGATTGGGAAATAACATTGATAAACTTTTCAAGAATCGCTTGAAAAATGCTGAAGTTGTTCCCCAAAATGATATTTGGGAGAATATTAGCACACAGATTAATAATACACCTTCATCCTCCTTAAACAATAAGTTGTTTAAAGGTGGTTTTGTTATTGTTTGTATTTTCTTAGTTACATTTATTCTGTTTTATACCTCTTTTAAATTTACAAATATTGAAAATGCAGTTTCAGAAAACATTTATGATAATTTAGATAACACAAATAATAAATCTTCATTTAAAGAAAATTTTGAAAACTGTAATACTTGGAATGAAGAAAAAAACAATTATCTAATTATAGATGGTTTTGATAAAGAAACTTTCAATAATGTAGAATTATTAAAAAAGCAAAAAGCTGTACAAAAAAAATCTAAATCGAAAAATAGGACGAAAGAAAATTCAAATAAGACTTTTGTTTCAGATTTTACTTCTCAACAAAATCAAGTAATAAATCATAAAGCTGAATCACAAAATAGTAATACTGTTAAAGTAGTTGCTCATAATGAAATTCTTTTTTCTGATAAGCAACTATCTAAAAACGTGAAAAATAAATCTAATGAAGATTTATTTAAAAATAAAAAGAAGTTTTTTGACTTAATTGATAAAAAAGACGAAATCGATAACCTAAAAATAGATGTAACTCTTATTGAAGAGGAAAGGTATTCGTTTAATGAACTTAAAATACTTCAATCAATTCCCATTTCAGATGTTGAGTACACATTAAATAATAACTTTCTAAAAGAACGCTTTTTTAAGAAAAAGCAAAAAAATAAGCCTGAATTTTATATTGGTTTAATATATCAATATAACAGAGCTTGGCAAAACAATATTCTATCTCAAAACTTTTTACACAATATAGAAGCTGAAATTGAAAATGAAGCTATTTGGGGCGATGCTTATGGTTTTTCTTTGAACTATATTACGCCTAATAATTGGGAAATTGAAACACAATTTATACTTAACTCTTCTTTAGGTGGAAAATTTAATATGAGTTATGTTGAATTAGACGAAGTAAAAGAAACTTCACAAAATATAGAATATTCTTACTTCCAACTTCCAATATTGTTCAAAAAACGAATTGCATTAACAAGAAATCATAAATTAAATTTAGGGCTAATATCTGGTATTCAATTTTCGAGATTACAAAAAGAGGCAAATTCGGAATATGCTTTAAATAATACTACTGATAACTTTGTTAGAGATAATGAACTAGGATTTGTAGGAGGATTGGAAATTGATTACAAAATAGCTAAGAATATTTCAATTAGAGTTGGTTCTAAAATCACAGCATCAAACAAATACGGCTCTGTTTTACAGTTTCACAACAATAAAGGAACTGATGCTTACAACCTTCAAGCTGGTTTTACCAGTGGATTAGTATTTAGACTATTTTAATAAATTTACACTGGCAATTTAGCAGTTCGTAACCAAAAACTTTCAATATCTTTTACTAACTCATAAAACCCATCTATATCATTTGGCTTTTTAATAAAACTATTGGCTTTTAATCTATAACATTCTTTAACTATTTCAGTACTAAATTCAGTAGATAAAACTATAATAGGTATCCTTTTAAAATCGTCATTGCCTTTAAAAATTTCTAATAGCCTTATGCCGTTTTTTTTGGGTATATTTAAGTCAAGAATTATCAAATCTGGTATATCTACATCAAAGTATTCCCCAGACTGATAAAGATAATCAATAGCTTCATCCCCATCTTCAACCACATTCATTTTAGCAAACAAACTAACCTCATCAAAAGCATCAGATATGAGCTTTGAATCAGAAATATCATCTTCAACCAATAATACTTTAAGAGGTTTTGAACCAGGATACATTTTGTAAAGTTGTATTAATATTTAACAAAAATAATCATCAAAAAGACAATTATCACTATGTACGTTTTATAAATTAAATATGTTTCAGATGAATAATGCTTTGTTTTAGAATTTAATATTTTTAACACCTTAAAAATCAATGAATTAACAAGTGAATTTAAAGTGTTGTTAAAATGTGAAAAAAATACACACATTTCAACATCTTAGACCTTAGTAAGTTCTCATTTAAGATGTAGCAAGTTATTATATTTGTAGTATTACAGTTTTAACAATTTTTCTTTTAATTATTTCGTTATCAAATTCGAATACTAAACTTTAATATATCAATGTACTTAATACTGTTGCAAACAAATGCGGTTTCCGATACATTATCTACACAAACTGCACAAGAAGGCATAAGCTATTTGAGCTTATTAATGAAAGGAGGTTTTTTTATGATTCCTATATTAATCCTATCAATTTTAGCTTTTTTCATATTTTTTGAAAGACTATTTGCCTTTAGAGCAGCTTCTCAAAACCCAGATAGCATCCTTAATAGTGTTGAAAATCATATGTTATCAGGAAACTTAAATGCTGCTATAGCTGCTTGCCAACAACACGAAACACCAACTGCAAGAGTATTGGAAAAAGGCTTAAAAAGAATTGGTAAGGATGTAAAACAAATTGAATCATCTATGGAAAATGAAGCACAATTAGAATTGTTTCAATTAGAAAAAAGGTTACCTATGCTTGCTACAATTGCAGGAGCTGCTCCAATGATTGGTTTTTTAGGAACTGTAACTGGAATGATTAAAGCCTTTTACGATTTATCAGCTAATGCACAAGGAGGAATGGTAGATTCTGGACTTTTAGCAGAGGGAATTTATGAAGCAATGGTAACTACTGCTAGTGGTTTAGTTGTTGGTATTATTGCTTATATTGGATACAATATATTAGTGGCACAATTAAATAAAATTAGTTATTCAATTGAGTACAGTGCCAACCAATTTTTAGACATTCTTCAAGAGCCTGTAAAATAACATATTTGAAATATGAAATTAAAAAGAAATACGAAGGTCGATCCTACATTTAACTTATCTTCTTTAACAGATATAGTTTTTTTACTACTAATCTTTTTCTTACTTACCTCAAGTTTGGTAAGCACTAATGCACTTAATGTAGTTTTACCTAGCTCTAATAGCAAAGACTTAATTCCACCTAATACCGTAAAAGTTTCTATAAATAACAACCTTGAATATTTTATTGAAACTAATAAAGTAAAGAAAAAGGATATTGAAAAAGAACTCAAAAGCATTTTAAAAAATACTGAAAATCCTGTAATTGTTTTAAATGCAGATAGAACAATACCTACTGGTGAAACCGTTGAAATGATGTCTATTGCCCGTAATCTCAATGTTCAAATGATTCTTGCTACACAAAGTAAATAATAATGGCATATAATTCAAATAATAAAAATGAACACAATGCAAAGGGTTTTTCCATTGCTATTGTTATACACCTTTTGTTGTTATTGGTTTTCTTTTTAAGTAGTATGGCTATACCTAATAAAGAACCCGATAAAATTACAGGAATAATCGTAAATTTTGGTGATGCAAAAACAGGAACAAAAGTGACCAATCCAAATGCTACCTCAAAACAAGAAACAAAAACAGTAGTTAATGAAACTTCTTCCTCAAGTGCATCATCGGCAGCTTCAAAACCTATTATTGATGAAAAAATTGAAGAAGTAAAAGCTAAAGAACAATTTTCTCTTTCAACTGAAGATAAAAAGAAAAAAGATAAGTCCAAAAAAGAAGACAAAAAGAAATCTTCAGATACAAAAAGTGAAAATAAAAAGGATAATTCTAAAAAAGAGAATACAAAATCAACTACTGAAAAGCAAAAAGAACAAACACCTAAACAACCTGATAGATTGTTTACTAAAAAAGAAAACAAGTCTGACAACACTAAAGTTTCTGAAGGTAATGAAAGAAACAATTTTACAGATAAAGGGAATAACACAGAAGATACAGCTTCACAAGATTCAGAAGAATATTCAAATCAGTATGCATCTGAGCTAAGTAGTAAAGGCATTACTGCTAATTTAAGGGGGCGAGTTTTAAAATATATTCCAGATGTAAAAAAACGCTTTCAAACAAATGGAAAAGTAGTTATAAAAATTAAAGTTGACCAATCAGGAAAGGTTATTCAAGTTGACCAAGATATAAGTAAATCTACAACAAATGATCCTTCATTGGTTAAAATTGCATTAGATACAGCTACAAAAGCACTATTTAATCAAGATTTTAATGCAAGTATTAGACAAAATGGTTCAATTACATTTGAGTTTAAAGTTCAATAATTTCAGTGTTAACTATATTTATCGGTAAAATTGTTATTTTTTGGAAGAAAAAAAATTACTTTATTGGAACTTAATTTTTAAGAAATTCGTAATAAGCATTACATTTTTGATAAAATAATACTTTTTGTGTTCAATAAAACATACAATTCTACCATAGAGTTTTTATATGCTCAACTTCCAATGTTCCAAAATATAGGGAAAAAAGCATACAAAAAAGATTTAGGTAATATTAAGAAACTTTGTGAATTATTAGGAAATCCACATAAAAAATTCAAATCAATTCACATTGCTGGTACAAACGGAAAAGGTTCTACAGCTAATATAATTTCTGCTATTTTTCAAGCGTCAAATTATAAGGTAGGTTTATATACATCTCCACATTATGTTGATTTTAGAGAAAGAATTAGAATTAATGGTGCTTTGATTCCTGAAAAAGAAGTGATTGAATTTGTTGAAAAAATAAAACCATATATTGAGGAAATAAAGCCTTCTTTTTTTGAGATTACTGTAGCGCTTGCTTTTGATTATTTTGCAAAACAAAACGTTGATATTGCTATAATTGAAACAGGTTTAGGAGGGAGGCTGGATTCAACAAATATTTTAAAGCCAATTCTAAGTATAATCACAAATATTAGTTTTGATCATACAGATATATTAGGTGAAACCTTAGAAGAAATTGCTACAGAAAAAGCAGGAATCATAAAAAAAGATATACCTGTTATAATTGGACAAAAACAAGAAGAAACTCAAAAAGTATTTATTAAAAAGGCTAAAGAGTCTAATGCAAAAATTTACTTTTCAGAAAACATAGTTAGTGTAAAAAAGAATAATGATAATCAATTAGTTAACCAATTATCAATAAGTGTAAAAGGTGAAAACTTATTTCCAAATCTACAAACAGATTTAATTGGAAAATATCAGTTAAAGAATATATCAACAGCATTATCAGCAATTATTTTACTAAAAAAAGAATGGAAAATTGATGATAGTGCGATAAAAAATGCTTTAGAAAATATAAAGAATTATACAAATTTTATTGGGAGATTTCAGATTTTACAAAAAAAACCTTTAATAATTGTAGATGCTGCACATAATGAAAATGGGATAAAAGAATTAATAGATTTTTTGGAACCTTTAGGATTCGAGAATGTTCAATTTATAGTAGGTTTTGTAAGAGAAAAAAATATAAAAAAAATTCTTGACATCTTTCCCAAAAATGCGTCCTACATAGCAACTGAACCCAAGGTAATTAGAAAATTACCATATAATCAGCTGTCTAAGGATATGAAAGAGCTAAATTTTAACCATATTTCTTTTAATAGTATTAAATTTGTATTAAATTTATTAACAAAAGATATAAAAACCTCAAAAATATTCTGTATTACTGGAAGTTCTTTCTTAGTTGCTGATGCAATTAAACTTCACAGTGGTTTTACAGATAAAAAGGTAGAGGAGTACGTAAGTTAGTAATTTTATTCTTTTTTTATAACTAATGGTATAATTTTTGATAATTTTTTTATTAGTACATGCTTTCTATCAAAAATATCATATTTTCAATCGTATGCTTAGTTGTTAGTAATACACTATTGTTTGCTACAACAGACAAATATCGTCTTATCATTAATGACGA
>JAHDDA010000034.1 GCA_020629595.1 Chitinophagales bacterium | reverse complement strand
TTTTTTAACCTTAAAATTTTTAAAATGAAGATTAAGTTCGATGACCTCTTTATGGGAGGGGCTGCCCTTGGTATAGCTGTTTGGGGCGCATACAATGAAGCCTATTTTCTAACCATTTTCTTTGGTGGAATAATAGCAAGTATTTTTACATTTAAAATTTTATTTAATGAGGAATCTAGACACAGAGGAGGCAGTATAAAGTTAGCAGGATTAGCCATAGCTTTAGCTACCATAATTTCGGCATTTAGTTATACTGTTGAAGCAGAGCCTTATGTTTTTCCACCAGAACCAACTGAGGAAGAAGGTATTATTCAAATTCCAAGAACAGATTGGGAAATTCCTAAAAAGGAAGAAGAAATACCAGAAGTAAAACCAGAAGAAATATTTAGACCTGATAAAGAAATAAAAGCGGTAGAAAAGGAAATTGAGTTAGTTGATGTTGAAATTCCTATTGATGAATTTCCTGATGATGAAATTGGAGATGGTGATTTATTAGGCGATATTGGCGATTTCTTAGGTGCGATTGAAGAACCTGTTGTTAAAATTAAAAAAGCTAAAGAAGTTGATGAACCTGAAGTACACGTTTTTGTTGAGGTGATGCCAGAATTTTTGGGAGGAGAAAAGGAGTTACTAAGATTTTTAGCAACAAATATTAAATATCCATCATTAGCTAAAGAAATTGGTATTAGTGGAAAAGTTCATTTAGAATTTATTGTAATGGAAGATGGCTCAATTCAAAATGCAAAAGTTGTGCGTGGAATTGGTGGCGGTTGCGATGAAGAAGCGCTAAGAGTTATAAAGTCTATGCCCAATTGGAAACCAGGGCGTCAAGGCGGAAACAATGTTCGTGTAAAATACAATATTCCAGTTCGTTTTGAATTGAAATAATTTTTACCAATTACTGCATTGAGAAGTCAGATGTAAAAATCTTGACTTCTCAATTTTAAAAACTAACTTTTTCCCAATCATTTCCATTCCAAAAAATAAATAAATAATTAGGAAGCGGCTGTTTCAAAAACATATCGTAATGTTTCACTCCAAATTTAATTTTATATAATTCGTTTTCGTAATTTGAAGCTCCAATACCTTTTCGCCAAAACCAAGTTCCCCACTGATTGCAATCTACCTTTAAATAGTTTTCGCCTAATTTTTCAACACTAACTCCATCATTTACACTTGTAATATTAAAATATGCCGCTTCCATAATATTTCCGTTGTAAGGCTTAAAACCCATAAGCGGTAGCGTTTCTTTAATCGTAGAAAAATATTCATCTTCTGTAGAATACATTATCGGAACTCCATTAAAATTTTCAGGAACATTTAAAACAATGATATTGTCGGCATTATAAAATCTAAATTTTTCAATTATACTTTTATGAACAAAATTGGCTTCTTGCCATAAAATATTAGTATTGTAAGTAAAAAATACAGAACAAAAAACTAAAACGCCAATACCTAAAATCTTAATAGGCTTAGGAAGTTGAAAAATAAAAATGGCAATAAGAAGACTACAAAAAATACTTGCGACATATCCGTATCTATCATTTTCGGTGAGCTGCAAACCATAGAAATATAAATTCACAATTGGCAACAAAGCTATAAAAAACAAAAGCAACATTAAGCCCATTAACCGAACGGAAACGTTTAATTTTTTAAAATATACTAACGCCAATAAAAACAAAATCGTAGCAATGATAACCAAAGAATATAAAAAAATAGGATTTTCAAAAAATTGCCAAAACTGCATTTTATAATTATGAGACCAATAACGTTGAAAAAAAAAATGTTTACTTAAATACTTAAAAGCATTCCCAAAAATTAAGGTCAAGTCTGTATTGAAATGTTTTTCCGTTCCATAGTGTCCTACCAGTGTTCCTAAAAAAAATTTATTTAAAGAAAACCAACTAGCTATCGCTAAAATTTTTGGTAACAAAACCTTTAAAAACACCTTAAAAAGTGAATTTAATTTTTTAAAATGAAGTGAATAAATAAGAACGTAGAATAATAGGAATATAGGAATAGATAATGATAATTCAAGCGTAAAAAGTGCAATTACAAATATAAAATTGCTCATTAATAAATACTTTAAATTATTACTTTGAAGCCACAAATGCACATTCCATAAACATAACAAAAAACAATACGCCATTATAATATAGTGAATGCACACACGCCAAACCAGAACTTCAGTTTGATATGGACTTAACAAAAAAAGTATAGCTGCAAAAAAAGATATTGCATTTGCATTTGCTAAATTAAAATCTTTAAAAATTTGAGTAAACACATAGTACATAAATGAAGCAATACCAGCGTGCAAAACCGAAAAAAGAATATACCAACCAATAGTATCTCTACCTAGTATTTTAAACAAAGAATAAAAAACTAAATGTAAAAACTGATGTAAACCATTATAACCAAAACAGTTTATTATATCTATAAAACTACCTGCTTCATAAGATTTTTGCCAACCAGTAAAATCAGTAACAAAACCAGCATATCTAGACGGATAATACAAGAAAAGTATTAATAGCAAAAAGAAAATGAAACTTGCAATGTTGCTTTTTTTAATAAGATACAAAAATGAAAACATAATTTTTTTTAACTCTGTAAGCTAAGGTAGCGTTTAGAAATTGAAAAACAACAACTAGTGCATTTCTCTAATAATATTTTAAAAGAACAAGACGTTAATAAAACAATAATCTTATTTTTTCATCATTTAACATATTCAAATTTGAATTTCTGACTGAATATTGTTAATATTATGGTTCAAAATTTTTAAACTTTAAAACAAAAGCCTATGGGTATAAAATTCGGAGATATATTTTTCGGCTTATTGGCTTTAGGAATTGCAATATTAGGCTTCCAATCTGGATTCTGGTTTTTGACAATTCTATTTGGTGGCGTATTGGCAGCAGTAGTTATTTCAAAATTATTGTTTAGTATGCAATCAGATACAGCTATTGCTAAAGCACACGAAAAAAATGGCGATAACAAAAGGTTTTACATAAAGAAATACTTTCCTGTTGATTTTCAACGATTTGGAACTGTATTTTCTTTAGCTGGTTTGGCTATTTCAATCGCAACTATTACTTCGGCTTTTAATTACCAAACTCCTCCACCAGAAAAGGTAGATTTAGGAGAATTGGTTATTGAAGACGATATTGAAATTGCACCGCCTCCAACGGAGCAAAAGCCACCACCTCCACCACCACCTCCACCGCCTCCACCACCGCCTCCGCCAGAAATTGAGGTTGTAGATGATGAGGAAGTAGTAGAGGAAGAACCTGAAATTTTAGATACTGAAGCCGATGAAGAAACAGAAATAGAAATTGTTGAAGAAATCATCGAAGAAGTTGAAGAAGTGGTTGAAGAGGTTGTAGAAGAAGTGGTAGAGGAAGTTGAAGAGCCTGAAATTTTTACTATTGTTGAAAAAATGCCTTCATTTCCAGGTGGAGACATTGAGTTAATGAAGCATTTAAGTAAAAATATTAAGTATCCACCAATTGCCAAAGAAAACAATATTGAAGGTCGTGTAATTGTTGCCTTTGTTGTTATGGAAGATGGCTCAATTCAAAACGCACAAGTTGTACGTGGAATTGGAGGTGGTTGTGACGAAGAAGCACTTCGTGTAATTAAAGGAATGCCAAAATGGTCACCAGGTGAACAACGTGGTAAAGCAGTACGTGTAAAGTACAATGTTCCTGTTCGTTTCAGACTTGAGTAATACACATTTTTACTTTAATCGAAATTAATATTCTAAAGCGAGATAACCATTTGGTTGTTTCGCTTTTTTTATTTGCTTTATTTTTACAAAATGAATAACATTATTTTTCTTTTTTCACTTTGTTTTATCACAATAAGTTCTCTTTTTTTAAATCATTCAGAAAACACAATAGAACAAGAGTGTATAAAACCACCCAACCCGCAATCTACTATTGATAATAGATATTTACCTAAAATTGACGATCCTGTAAAAAAATTAAGAGTAAACTTAGTATTTCTACATCGCCCTGAAAACAAAGCCAAAGGAATAGAAGCTTCAAAAGAAAAAAGTCCTGAATATCAAGCGTATATTGATAAAGTGATAAACTATATGGATTTTCAGTTGGCAAATTTTTTATATGAAGAAACACCCAATCAATGCTCCGAAACCAGAATAGATTCTAAAATACGTTTCGATATAAAAAAAGTGTTCATTGATAATGCCTTTTATTGGAATAACGAAAATGATAGTTGTAATACAGGTTGCCCTTATTTAAGAAATTGCAATTGGTATGCTAAAGAACTTGCCGATAGTTTAAACGCAGGGCTTAATGAAGACGAAAAGAGAATAAATGTATTTTTTACCGAAAATGAAAAATATTACAATCAGGTATTAAAAGCTCCATTGCCAAAAGGTACTAAATATGGAGGCGATTGCTCTATGGGCTATCAAACCGATTTAACAGTTGATGCGAGAATACATATGCGAAATGAATTTATAAAATTTCAGGAAATGCGCTGGTATTCCATTAACGAAAATACGCCAATGGAAACTGTTATGAAATGGGCTTACGTAGGTTTTGCAAGAGTGCTAGTTCATGAAATTGGACATACTATTTTTGGTTCTGGGCATACCAATAACAATTGTAACATTATGAGTAAGAAAAGCCACGATACCAAAGAACACCTTCAAGCTCAACAATTACAAGAGGCACACCGAGCTTTAAGCACACATAATATGCGTAAATATGTAGCAATATCCGATGGACTTTCTCATGCTTATATTGCCAAAAAAAATGAACTAATTAACTACGATTTACAATTGTGGGGAAACTTAGTTGTTCCAGAAAATTCAACTTTAACCATAAGTTGTACTTTAAGAATGCCACCAAATAGTAAAATAGTTTTAAAAAAAGGGGCAGAATTAGTTATTGATGGAGGTAAAATTTTACCCGCTTTTAAAAATACAAATTGGAAAGGTATAGATACGGGCAACAAGCCATCTTGGTTTTCTAAACTATTTAACAAAAGTGCAAACAATTCTGCTGGAAAGTTTTCTGTAATAAATGGGGGCGAAATTATATATAGTTCATAATTGTAATGACTAAAGAACTTGTGGCTGTATTCTGTACTTCGGTTGGTTAGGAAATCAATCAAAGGAAAGAACCTTTGTTGGTATCCTGACCAAGAAAACCCACCATAAGTAAAAACGAAAAAAGCCCTACTTTAAAAAAGTAAGGCTTTTTAAGAGGTCGGAACCGGGTTCGAACCGGTGTAGCAGGTTTTGCAGACCTGTGTATAGCCTCTCTACCATCCGACCATTTTTGCTCCCTTCGTCTGAAGCGGAATGCAAATATAATGCAATTTGGTATTTTTGCAACTAATATTGCGTTAAATTTCCCAAGATTTTTGCAATAATCTATCTGCTAAAATATTTAAGTAATTATGGTATCTAAAAGCAGCTATTTTTTCTGTTTCTACGGCACTTTTTATGGCACATTTGGGTTCGTTTTGATGTAAACAATTATTAAACTTGCACTCATTTATCAGTTCTCGCATTTCTGGAAAATAATGAGAAATTTCTTCGGCTTTATAGTCAGATGCTTCTAATTCTTTTATACCTGGCGTATCAATTATATACCCACTTTCATTTTCTAAAGGAAACAACTCAGCAAATGTGGTAGTATGCATTCCTTTTTCACTATAATTAGAAACTTCTTTGGTTTTTAAGGCTAAATTAGGTTGTAGTGCATTAATTAATGTTGATTTTCCAACTCCAGATTGCCCTGAAAATAAATTGGTTTGGTGTTTTATAGTTTCTCGTAGCTTTGCCACATCAACTTTATTTTCTGCCGACATTAAAATAATGTTATAGCCTGCATTTTTGTAGGCTTTACTTATCCTTTTCCATTTTGCCAATTCTTTTTCGGTATAAATATCACTTTTATTTACTACAATTGTAACAGGAATATGATACATTTCGGCAACCATTAAAAAACGATCAATAAAGCCTGTTGATGTTTGCGGCATTTTAAGGCTTACCACCAAATATGCCATATCAATATTAGCAGCAATTATATGAAAATGACCTGGTTTTCGTGGTGATTTTCGGATGATGTAGTTTTCTCGTTCGTGAATGGTATGAATTATTCCAGTTTCTAAACCAGCTTCTTTTTCAATTTCTACAAAATCACCAACGGCAATTGGGTTGGTTAGCTTTAATTCTTTTAATCTAAACTTCCCTTTTATTCTACATTCCACCAACTCGTTATTTTCTAAACGAACCGAATACCAGCTACCTGTAGATTTTATAACTCTTCCTTTCATTTATAAGTTTTGAGTATGAAATTATTGCAAGAAATCTCACATTATAATTTCTTAAGCAAGAAAAAATTAAAATGAAAATTTAGATTTATTAGTTCCCAAAAAGCAAATTTTTTACTTTAAAGTAGTTGAACACAAATTTCTGCATAGTACAACTAGTCTAATTCCCTATTATTTACCTACTTAACTTTTGAAAGAGAACATTCTTTTACAGCTTTAGCTATTTCATAAACTAAGCTCGCATTTTCTTCAAAAGCAGTTCCTATAACAATCATATCTGCTCCCGCTTGTAATGTTTTTTTTGCTTGTTGTGTTGTTCTTATTCCACCTCCCACTATTATTGGTAAACTTATAGTTTTCCTAACGGCTTTAATCATTTCGACACTAACAGCCAATTCTGCCCCACTTCCAGAATCTAAATATAGCAGTTGAAAACCTAAAAATTCGCCTGCCAATGCAGTACAAGCTGCAATTGTTGGTTTATTATGCGGAATAGGCTCAGTATTACTTATATAAGAAGCGGTTGTTGGTTTTCCTCCATTCACTAGCATATAAGCTGTGGGTAAAACTTCAATGTCAATTTCTTTAAGCCTCGGTGCTGCTTGTACTTGTTGCCCAATCAATAACTCAGGGTTTCTACCCGAAATTAGCGATAAGAATAAAATGGCATCTGCTGAAGAATGAACTTGCATTACACTTCCAGGAAAAATAACAACGGGTTTGTCGCTTATTTCTTTAATTTGTTCTATACACAAGCCTATATTTCCTTCTGTTAATAAGCTACCACCAACCAAAAATAAATCAACTCCTGCTAAATTCGAATCGGTTACTAATTTGCTTAGTTTAGCTGGTGTTGTATCGTCAGGATCGATAAGGACAGCGAGTAATTTTTTGCCCTCATTTTTCGACTTGTTTATTATATTAAGTAAAATTTTACTCATTAATTTTTTAAGTTCTACAAAGGAACAACAAACTTAAATAATTTGAGTGAATTAGCTTACAAAACTGAATAGAAGTTTATTTGAAAAAACTGCTTATTCTGCATTTAAAATCTAAACTTCAAAAATATAACCGAAGGAACATTTAGATTAAAAGAGCTAGAGCTACTCTTACTATAACTATCAACCAATGTTACACCACCACCAATAAACTCAGATGTGGTTCTGAATTTACTTTGTGTATGTTTGAAATAATATAATACTTCTGAACCTAATAATATATTTTTATAGATATTTACATCAAAACCTAATCGCAATCCTCCACCAAAGGTATTTTCTGTTTCATTTACTACGCTAGTTTGTGTTGTTGCACTATTTTCAGAAACTGTTGTTGATTTAAAGCCATCATATTTGTATATAGCATCAATTCCCAATAATATTTCTATTCTTTTAGAAATCAGGTAACGCTTTGCCATTCCTAAGCGTGTATCTATTTCAACATCGGCGGTGTTCACTTCTGGTTCTGTACTTTTAAAACTTACAAAGTCTCCACCTATTCCCAAACTAAATTCCCAATTATTCTTATCAGATCTTCTTGCATAAGTTAGTAAATACGGATTTTCAAAACTATTAACACTAGCCTCAAATAGTCCTACTTGATTAAGCAATCTATTAGCTTGAATTCCAATTGTATGCTTAATGTTGTATTTTTCTTTCTTTGAAATTGTATCTTTTTTTATTTCTAAAAAATCATTTTCCTGTGCAAAGCAATTCAAACAAAAAAAGGTGCATAATAAAAAGATAAGTTTACTATTTTTCATTTATTATTTTGTTAATGTAATAAGGTTTAAAGTAATTTTAAAAAATGTCTATTCACAGGTTAATTTATTTCCTACGATTTAGTATATTAGGAAATCATTTAAAGTAGCTATCCTTTTAAACAATAGAAAACGTATTAGCTGTAATAACCAATAATTTTATGGTTGGTTTTTATTGGTCAGGAGACCAACAAAGGTTCTTTTCCTCGGTTGATCTGCTGACCAAGCGAAGTATGGAAATAACCATAAGTTTTTTATTCATTACAATTAAGGTCTGGTTAATAAATTTATTCTGAAACTTTTACAAATGGATTTGCAAAATCTGGATTTGTAAGAAAATCTTCATCTTTAAGTACATTTAAAAATGCAATTATATCTTCTTTCTCATCTTCATTGATAGCAAGAACTTGTGGATCTCCTTTCCAATCTTTCAAACGGCTATCTAATTGTGGACTTGGTTTTATACCATCACTATAATGATCTAAAACTTCGTCTAAAGTTTCATATCTACCATCGTGCATATAGGGTGCAGTAAGAGATATATTATTGAGACTTGGAATTTTAAATTTTCCATTCTGGCTTTCATCATCTAATAAAGCTCCTACACCTTTATCTTCATATTCAACTTCTAAGCCAATGTTTGAGGAAGCCATTTTTATCAAATCTTCTCTAGAGAACTCAGTGTGCTGTGTAATTGTATTTATACCACCAAAAGCTTCATCTGATACGTTATAGCCTGTTGAGTTTGAAATATTATGACAACTTGAACAATCATATTTTGTATGAAAGAGGTTTGCTCCATCTAATACTTGTTGGGTAATTAAATGTTCGGGAATATTAAAGTTGTCTGATTGTAATTTTCTTAAAAACTTACCTAAACTATCTCCAATTCTTTCCAATGTAATTTCAGAGTTACCATAAGCATTTGTAAAAAGTTCATCATAATATCCTAAACTTTCTAAAACAGTAATAAGAAATTCTGGTTCTCTCATTCCCATTTCAGAATGATTAAATATAGGCTCTATGGCAGCATCCTGTAACATAGAGGCTCTTCCATCCCAAAAGATTAATCTTTCGAAACCAGAATCTAAATTTTGTATAGTTGGTGTATTTCTTGAACTTTCAATATTATTATAACCAACACTAAACCTAGTATTATCGGCAAAAGCGTTTTCTTGTTTATGGCAAGAGCCACAAGAAACAGTATTAGATACAGAAAGTGAAGTTTCATAAAACAACACTCGTCCTAATTGTTGTGTAGGTGTTAAATTAATTGCCTCTCTAATTTCTGTTACTAATTGTGCATCATTTGAATCAGATTCTTTCTGACAAGCAATGAAAAGGCATATTAAAGAAAAGAATAGTGATAGGGATACTATTTTGTTATTCATAATAGAAAATTTAAAGCATAAAGTTAAACGAATTTCAATTGAGATACAAATAAAACAAAAATCCCTCGTAAATGAAAAAATTTACAAGGGATTAACAATTTAACTAATTCAATGTAAAATTATGCTTCAGCATTTTCTTCTTTATCAACTGAAATAGTAATATTATCTTCATCATCTAAGCCTATAAGTAAGGTATCGCCTTCTTGCACATTTGCGTTAAGCATTTCTTCGGCAAGAGGGTCTTCCACATATTTTTGAATTGCTCTGTGCAATGGTCTTGCTCCAAATTGTGGATCAAATCCTTTTTCGGCTATGTACTCTTTGGCTTCTTGAGTAAATTTAAGTTTATAACCTAATTTTTCAATTCTTTCATATAATCCACGTAGAGTTATATCAATAATTCGTAATATATCTTCTTTTTCTAAAGAATTGAAAACGATTACATCATCAATACGATTTAGGAACTCTGGCGAAAAAGTACGTTTAAGTGCTTTTTGAATAACAGATTTCTTAGCATCGTCTTCTTGTGTTTTCTTTGCTTGTGTCTGGAAACCAGCTCCTGTTCCAAAATCTTTTAATTGTCGAACACCAATGTTGGATGTCATAATAATTAAAGTATTTTTGAAGTCAACTTTACGCCCTAAACCATCGGTAAGCTGACCATCATCTAATACCTGTAATAAGATATTATATACATCAGGGTGTGCTTTTTCTATTTCATCCAATAGTATTACAGCATAAGGCTTTCTACGAACTTTTTCTGTTAATTGTCCGCCTTCTTCATAACCCACATATCCTGGAGGCGCACCTATTAATCTTGAAATACTAAATTTCTCCATATATTCACTCATATCAATTCTAATGAGTGCATCTCTATCATCGAATAAATATTTACTTAAAGCACGAGCTAATTCGGTTTTACCCACTCCTGTTGGTCCTAAGAAAATAAATGTGCCAACTGGCTTGTTAGGGTCTTTAAGCCCCACTCTATTACGCTGAATAGCTTTTGCAATTTTGGCAATCGCCTCGTTTTGGCCTATTACATCGTTCTCTAAATCATCTTTCATTGAAAGTAATTTCTTACTTTCTTTCTGCCCCACACGTGTAACAGGAATACCTGTCATCATAGAAACAACCTCAGCAATATTTACTTCATCAACTGGGTGTCTTTTGGTTTTACTTTCTTCTTCCCAATCATCTTTTGCCTTTTTCAAATCGGCTTGCATACGCTTTTCTTTGTCACGTAATTCTGCTGCTTCTTCGTACAATTGGCGTTTTATTACTTGATCTTTGTGTTCACGCAGTTTTTCTATTTCTGCCTCAAGGTCTAAAATGTTTTGAGGTACGTGAATATTTTTTAAATGTATTCTTGCACCAACTTCATCCATTACATCAATGGCTTTGTCTGGTAAAAACCTGTCGGTAATATATCGTTCACTTAAAGTAACACAAGCCTTTATAGCTTCTTCAGAATACTCAACATTGTGGTGTTCTTCATATTTATTTTTAATATTGGTAAGTATATGAATTGTTTCTTCAATTGAAGGTGGTTCAACCACAACTTTTTGAAAACGGCGTTCTAAAGCTCCATCCTTTTCAATATACTGACGATATTCATCTAGCGTTGAAGCCCCAATACATTGTAGTTCACCACGTGCTAAAGCAGGTTTAAAGATATTTGATGCATCTAAAGAACCTGTTGCTCCACCAGCACCAACAATAGTATGAATTTCATCTATAAAAAGAATAACATCACGATTCTTTTCTAATTCATTCATTATGGCTTTCATACGTTCTTCAAACTGACCACGATATTTTGTTCCAGCAACTAATGCTGCCATATCTAGCATTACTAAACGCTTGTCATACAAAGCACGTGATACTTTACGGTCGTGAATACGTAGGGCTAGCCCTTCAACAATAGCGGTTTTTCCAACTCCTGGTTCTCCAATCAATATTGGATTATTCTTTTTTCTTCTAGATAGAATTTGTGATAGTCGTTCTATTTCATTTTCTCGTCCTACAATTGGATCTAACTTCCCATCTTCTGCAAGTTTTGAAATATCTCTTCCAAAATTATCTAAAACTGGGGTTTTCGATTTAGAAGCCCCTTTTCTTGATCTTCTTTCTTTCATAGGTGTTGGGTCAAAGTCATCATCATTACCACCTGGTAATTCCGACCTAAAATCTGATTGAGGAGATGAATCAATTGAATCATCTAATTCATTTCTAAAAATTTCATAGTTTACATCAAATTGCTCTAATAATTGAGTAGCTACATTATCTCTCTTTTTCAAAATAGCTAACATAAGATGCACTGTACCAGCCACATCATCTTTTAAGCTTCTTGCTTCAAGCACAGACATTTGTAATGTTCTTTCTGCTTGGCGACTTAAAGGCATATTATTTACATCTCTTGGACTAAAAGTGTTTCTTCCTTCAATAGCTGTTTCGGCTCTACTTTTTAACCGAATCAAATCTACACCCAATGATTGTAAAATTTGAATTGCTTGCCCATCTCCTTCTCTTAGTATTCCTAATAAGAAATGTTCTACACCTATATTGCTATGCCCCAATCTAACTGCTTCGGCTCTGCTAAATGTTATTACGTCTCTTACTTTTTTTGAAAACTTTGCATTATCCATACTCATAAGCTAAATGCTAAACTTTATATATTATATATAACAAATGAAAATATTATTTCAAGTTAAAAATATTTCTTAAAAATAACTTTAACTCGAAATATACAATTATTAAAACACATAATATTCCAAATAGATTAAGTTTCTGATATTTTAACTAATTACAACAAATATTGTGCTATAGTAGCATTTTTCTTTTGTAAAGAAAGTCAAATTGGCACATAATTACTTATAAAATGACAAAACGTCAAATTAATAATTAGAAACAAGTTAAATATACTAGTAAAAGTGTTTAAAGGTCAATATTTACAGTTTTTTTTTAAATTGTATAAATATTAGGTAAATATTTCATTCAAAATTTAGAATAAAACTAATATGTATATAAATTTGCGATGGTCTCATTAAAATTTTAAAGAACAATGAAATACTCTGCAGAAAAAAACGAAGATTACGCTTTTTTAGCAATCCAAGAAAATAGATTAGATACAGTCGTAGCCCCATCATTAAAATCTGAATTGGTTTTACTTGTAAACGCTGGCTATAAATTTATTTGTATTGATATGTCAGAGGTTAGTTTTGTTGACTCATCTGGTTTAAGTGCTTTATTGGTTGGTAACAGAAATTGTGCAACCAATAACGGTGTTCTTGTTTTAACACAGATACAAAGTTCGGTACAGAGACTTATAGATATTACCAAGTTAAATGACATTTTAAAAGTCATACCAAACAAAGACGAAGCAAGAGATTTTATAATGCTTTCTAGATTAGAAGACGAAATTAATAGTGCTGGAGAAGAAAAAAAGGACGAAGATATTGACTAATTAGATGCATACCTTCAAATTAACTATTTTAGGAAGTAATTCAGCTTTACCAGCCTACAACCGTTTTCCAACATCACAGGTTTTAAACGTTAATGAACAATTGTATTTGATTGATTGTGGGGAAGGAACACAAATCAATTTATCAAAATATGATATTAAGCGAAGTAAAATTCAAAATATTTTTATAAGCCATTTGCATGGCGATCATTATTTTGGATTAGTGGGCTTGCTTACTTCTTATGCTTTGTTAGGCAGAGAAAATCCGTTAACTATTTTTTGCCCAAAAGGCTTGCAAGAAATGGTTGATATACAAATAAATGCTTCTTCGGGTTATTTAGGTTACGAAATAAAATTTGTTGAAATTAATCCTGAAATTTCAGAAGTTATTTTAGAAAATAAGGATTTAACTGTTACCACAATTCCAATGAACCACGGAAT
>JAHDDA010000033.1:1601-13398 GCA_020629595.1 Chitinophagales bacterium | reverse complement strand
TACAGAATTTGCCTTTAAATTTAGGTGCGAAGATAGGACTCGAACCTATGACCTTCGGGTTATGAGCCCGACGAGCTACCATCTGCTCCACCTCGCACTGCAAATGTAGCTCTTTTATATTTCATATACAAACTAAACATTCAAATTCGTTAACAATTTTTTAAACTTGATATTTTTTCATTCTTATACATATAAATTGCTACTAGAAATTGCTATATTGTTAAAATGCAGAGCAATACTTCATTAAAATATTTATCAAAAGCTGAGGCAAAATACATAAAAGCCATTTACAAAATTCTTGAAACAAATGGAACGGGAATTGCTACAACTGGAGAAATCTCTAATTCACTTAATATTAAAGGCGGTTCAGTTACAGAGATGCTAAAAAAATTGCATAACAAAAAAGTACTTTTTTATGGTAAAAATAAAGGCACTCAGTTAACAACTGAATCTATTGAATTTGCTAAAAATTTAATTTGGAAACACAAAATTTGGCGTAAATTTTTAACCGAAAAACTATTTTTCACAGAAAGGTTAGCTAAGGAAATTGCCAATGACTTAGAACATTTACAGCCTCAAAATTTAAGCGAAAGATTAGAAGAGTTTTTAAATAGGAAAGAAATAGGCTCTTCATTTGTTGAAAAGGAAAATATAACAGCAAGCGTAGGCAATATCGTAGAACTATCGAAAATGAAAGAAAACACAGAGGGCAATGTTTTAGCTTATGGCTCTGTTTCTAGTGATTTTTTAGATTATATGTTACATATAAATCTTAAATTGGGAACACCCATAAAATTTATAAAATACATAAAATTTGCCGACTCAATTGAAATAATTATTGATAAAAGTGCTACTTTTCACATAAATAGTAAAATTGCAGAAGCAGTTATTGTTAAAGTATAAAAGCCTTGAAGAACTTAATCCTCAAGGCTTTTATAAAATTAGTCTTAGTATTAGTGCTAAAACTCAATAATTAAAATAATTTATTACTTCACAATAGAAATTTGCTTAGAAACAACACCATTAATTGTTTGTAGAGAAACAATGTAATTACCTGAAGTGAACTCAGCTAAATCAACATTGATAGTTTGATTTCCAACCGCTTCCATATCTACAGCAGTGGTAATTAATCTACCTTGAATGTCATAAATATTAACTTTAACTCTTGTTGGCTCTTCAACTGCAAAATCTACATTTAAGTTTGAGCTTGCTGGGTTTGGATAAACATTAAATTCTACATCGATATCGATATTAGAATTGTTTGTTGGAGCAAAAGCTGGAATTGCAACAGCATCGGCACAACTACCATCGGCAAAAGAAGTTGTTCTGAAAGCACCACGTCCGTGCGTTCCAATATAAACAACTTTACAACCTAAATAATCAGTTTCTTTAAAATCTGGAATACTGTTGTTACGAGCCATAGGCTTAATTCTAATTCTTTCAACAGGAATAATACCTAATTGTAATTCTCCATCTTTTCCATTTTCTTCAGTCCATTGGATGTTTCCTCCACCCAAATCTTGACCGAACCAAACACCATATTCTCCACCAACAATTAAATCACTAAATAAAGGACCAGTTCCTATGATGCCACAATCATAAACTGGGAATTGAGGTAAATTACCCTGAATAGACTCAAATTCCATAGAAGCAGTAGTTGCATTTACTGAACGATAAATATGATCTCCCGAACCAAATCCACCAGCAGAAGCAATTACCTGATTAGGAAATTGATCATTTACAGACAAACCTGTAATAACTTGGTTTCCTGTATCAAAGGTTACAGGTGTAGTTGGCTCGTCATTCAAACCACTAACTCTTGTTATTTTACCATTTGTAGTACCAAAGTAAACGTGGTCTCCATCTTTAGAGAATGCCATAGACTGTACATTACCACCAGCAGTACGAGTATCTGGCGCACCTGATTCATCATAATCATAACGCCCTAAGTGAACAAAAAATGGTGTTACACCCAAGTTTAGTAAATCATAAGTAATCCACATATCTCCATTAGTATTTGATAATACTAATTTTGAACGAACAAATTTAGGAGATGGGATTATTTGTTGAGTTTCAACATCATATCCAATATATAAAATTGGTTCTTTATATACATTAACAGCATTTGTCTGGTAATTATCCCAGTTATCAGCTCTATCTTCTCTAATACAATCTCCAGCATTTGAATTAAAACAAATAGTATTTCCCGGATTTCCAGCTTTTTGCTCAGCTACTTTATCTAAATCACTTGTAATTTCAAACAATTGACCATTATGTTGCACCACTACAGGATTATCTATAATATCAACTGGATCAATCTCTGTATTCATAATTGTGTAATACAATTCTGTATCTTCCCATAATTCAAATGCTTGAATGAAGTTAGCATTATCCATTGCTCCGTCACCATCTTCATCTGGTCCATCATTTCCACAACCTGTTGGTTGTTGAGATCCATCACAAGGCGTGCCACCATTTAAAAACCCACCAAAACCTTCACCACCATTGGTAGATAAAACAATATTTCCACTTTGAGAACTTGCTAACATAATACGAGGGTTTACTTGTGAAATTTCACAATATCCACCATCACCACCAGCAATACCTTGTGCAGCTTGTAATCCTTGAAAACTGTAATCTAGTAAAGATGTTCCATTATCTTGAGCTCCACCAATTATACTTCCATCTAAACCTGTTCCAATACTATAAAATTGTACTGTGTTTAAACCTTTACTTTTGTGTTGGTAAACTGGGTAATCAGATGAAGCATCTGATGTTTTGAAGATACCTCCATCACAACCAATAAACATTTCATCTCCACTGCCTGGCTTATACTCAATAACGTGCTTATCTGCGTGTACATACGTATCAGATAACAATCCACCATAATAATTATCAACTTGGTAAGCTCCTGTTGAAGAAGACCACTTCCAAAGTGTTAATCCACCAACAAAAATTTCATCTGAATTTGTAGGACTAACTGATAAAGCTAAATCATAATTACCTTGACAAATTTCGGCACTTGCAACACCCACAGGAGTAAACGCTGCATTTCCTGCAACAACTCTAGACCAAGTATCTCCTGTATCGGTTGATTTATAAATATCTACTGTACAAGAATTAACTAAGTAAGCCATATACAAAACATTAGGTTCTGCATCACAACTTTTAATAACTTTACGGTTGCTAGTAGCTCCTGTTACAAAATTACTGTTGCTAATTTGCGAAAATGAAACACCACCATCTGTTGATTTATGGATTCCATTACCAACAGCAGCAAATACATTTCCATCCGAAGTAACGTGTACATCTGAAGCTGTTGAATTACTCGTTACTCCTGTTGGTTTACTCCAGTTATTACCATCTGTTGAAGTATATAAACCTGAATTTGTAGCAGCAAATAATCTTGAACCATTTGAAGCTAAACGGTTTACAGCTTGCCAACTTGCAGTTGCTGGAACTGGAATTAATGTTTCACCTCCATCTGATGATTTGAAAACACCTGTTCCAACATTGGCTTGGGTGTCTTCAAAAACAAATTCGAAAGATGATCCTGTTCCAACATACAATGTTCCATCGTCAGTTTGTGTAATACTTGTTACATTGGTACAACCAACATCTACTGAATTTTGTAGTAACTCCCAAGAGCTTGAGCCATCCATTGATTTCCATAAACCACCAGTTACACCACCTGTGTACATTATGTTTGAATCACTATTATCGAAATGGATAGCACGTGTACGACCGCCAACATTATTAGGTCCCATTTCATCCCAAGAAATAATTGATCCTGCTTTGGTAGCATTTTCTTTTCTGAATTTTGCTATTTCGGCTTGGGCTTTTTTTACATCTTCGATTTCAACTTTTCCAGTTTCAGGATTTGCACGCATCATATTCCAACGTACAGCTGCTCCACGATGCTCTTGTTTAGGTTGATTTTCTACGTTTTCTGTTATTTCTGATGTACTTGTGTTTTCATACATCAAGAAACTTATTGCAGCAATTGCTACAAACAATGAAAGTGTAAGAAGTTTCTTCATTTTATTAAATTTATATTACTAAAAATTATTTTAAATATGTTTTTCGGCATGATATGAGGAACGAACTAATGGTCCACTTTCTACAAAATCAAAGCCTAACTTTTCTCCTATTTCTTTATATTCAGCAAACTTATCGGGATGCACAAATTCAATAACTGGGTGATGGTGCTTTGTTGGTTGTAAATATTGACCTAATGTAATTACATCACAACCATACTCTAATAAATCATTCATTATTTCTACCACCTCGTCACGTGTTTCACCTAATCCTAGCATAATTCCAGATTTGGTTCTGCATCCGTATTCTTTTGTAAGCCTAATTTGCTCAAGGCTTCTTTTATATTTAGCTTGTGGTCTTACTGATCTGTATAATCTTTTTACAGTTTCCATGTTATGCGACACAACCTCTGGAATTTCACTAATAACAGTATATAAATTTTGCCACTTAGCTTTAAAGTCTGGAATTAAAGTTTCAATGGTTGTATTAGGACTTAACTGCCTTACTTGTCTAATTGTTTCTGCCCAAATAAAAGCACCTCCATCCTTTAATTCATCTCTATTTACAGAAGTAAGTACGCAATGTTTTACTTGCATTAAACTTACTGCTTCAGCAACTCGCCTTGGCTCATCTTCGTCATATTCTGGCGGACGACCAGTTACAACGGCACAAAAGGAACAAGAACGAGTACATACATTCCCTAAAATCATAAAAGTAGCTGTTCCTGCTCCCCAGCATTCTCCCATATTTGGGCAGTTACCACTTTCACATATAGTGTGTAGCTTATATTCATCAACTAAACTGCGAACCTTTTTATAGTTCTCACCAATTGGTAGTTTTACACGTAACCAATCTGGTTTACGCTTTTTAGTTGCATCTAACGAACTTTTGTTAACTACTGGCAATTCAATCATATAGCTAATTTACTACTAATACCTATAAATTCAACTTCTTAAAACTAAGAATGTTCAATGTATGACCACAATTAAGAATTAATATCAAAATTTTGATAAAATAAGAACTACAATATTAATAATTAACACGCTATACACAAAAAAATTTAACAGCTAAGTTGCACTTAAGCATATAATTAAGATTCAAAAGTAATTTTTCTAAACAGATTTAGTATTCAACCCAGTTACATTTAGTTGCATATTTTAACCCTTCAAAATAAAAATAAGTAAAAAAGTAGCTTTAACTATTGCCACATTCGCACAATATATCATAAGTTTGGAGTAGTTGAATCAATATTGTGTTTTACTAAGTGTTCTTTTTAAAGCCAATAGAATCAATTATTCTTAACACAATAGTAAGAATGGCAAACAAAAATGAATCTAATAATTTTTCTCGTGAGGAAACAAGAAGATTGGTGAAACAATATGAATTGAGTTTACGAGAAAATGAAAATATATACTTTGAAATTGACGGTTTTCTTCGAATTATTGAATTTTATGAAGAGAATATTGAGTTTTCAAAAGCATTACAAACTGCAGAATTAGCTACCGAACATTACCCTTTTTCAGCTATTCTAAAAATAAAGTGTGCAAGATTTTTAGATGAATTAGGTTATGAAGATGAGGCAATAGAAATTTTGGAACAATCTAAATATTTAGATGCTTCAGAAACAGAATATTACTTATTGAAATCGGAAATATTAGCTAGAAATGGAAATTATCAGCAAGCAATAGACTTAATTAATAAAGGTTTAAAATTTGCAGATAAATTTGAAAAATTCGAGTTTTTCTTAAATCTTTCAGACATCTATGAATCTAAATTACAACTAGACGAAATGTTTGTTGCTTTAAAAAGTGCCGCTTTAATTTACCCTAATGATTTTGAAGTTGCAGAAAGATTGCTTTTTTGCATAGATGAGTTAGCAATTCAAGATGAAGGCATAAAACTTTTTAATGAAATTTTAGATAAAGATCCATTTGCAAAATTTATGTGGTACAATTTAGGACAATGTTATGCTGCACATTCTTTGTACGAAAAAGCATTAGAAGCCTATAATTTTGCCATTGCTTTGAATGAAAATTATTACGATGCAATTTATGAAAAAGCAGAATGTTTGTACGAATTAAAAAAATACCACGAAGCATTAGAATATTATTTGGAAGCCTCCACTTTAAAAGAGGCTAGTGAAGAGTTATTGTATAGCTTAGGGTTTACCTATTATCATCTAAACAATCATCAGTTAGCCCTAAAACATTTTAGAAAAACCATAGAATTAGATCCATTTTACGATGAAGCCTATTTTCAGATTGCGAAAATTAAAGAACAACACGGTTTTTTTGAAACCGCTTTATCATTTTATGAAAAAGCAATACAATTAAATCTTCAGAATAAAGAATATGTAGAGAGTATTGCCAATTTACACTTTAAGGCAGAAAATTACGAAGAAGCCATAGATTATCTATCTGAAGTTGTTACAGAAAAGCCATCGTCTAAATTTGCGTGGTTACAATTGGCAGCAAGTTACAACGCTTTAGAACAAAAAAAGGAAGCAGATGAAATTTTGCAATATGGTATTGCTGCAAACCCAGATTCATCTTTGCTATTATCAATGTCTGGAATTTACAACTGGCTAAATGGCAAACAACAAGCTGCATTAGAAAATTTTGAAAATGCTTTATCAATAGATAAAAGTAAAGTTGATTTTATTTTAGAACATTTACCATTTCTAAAAGAAAACAAACAATTTTCAATGCTCATTTCAGACTAGTTTTAAATATTTAACTTTGCCCTTATGTTAAATTTAAAACAAGCACTACCCATTATTCTAAAAGGTATGGCTATGGGAATGGCAGAAATAGTTCCAGGTGTTTCGGGTGGAACTATTGCCTTTATTACAGGAATATATGAACGTTTACTCAACTGCATTAAATCCTTTTCACCTAAGTTAATAAGCGTTTTTAAAGAAAGTGGTTTTGGTGGTGTTTGGAAACAGATAGATGGTAATTTTATATTATTTCTTCTAACGGGTATGCTTGGCGGTATTGGTGTAGGTATTACAGCAATAACTTGGCTTATGGAAAACCATACTGTTTTACTATGGGCTTTCTTTTTTGGATTAATTATAGCATCGGTAATATATATTTTCAAACAAATTTCTAATTGGAACTTTTTAAACGCAACTTTAACAGTATTAGGAGCTATAATTGCTTATTACATAACTATTGCAACACCAGCAAGTGGTAATGAAGCTCTTTGGTTTGTTTTTGTATCTGGTGCAATTGCCATTTCGGCACTTATTTTACCTGGAATTTCGGGCAGTTTTATCTTACTTTTAATGGGAATGTACACCTACATTATTCCATTAATAAAAAATACCTTAAAAACCTTTAATACAGATGGTTTAATAACCATTACCGTTTTTGGCTTAGGATGCCTAACAGGTTTATTAACATTCTCTCGTGTTCTTTCTTGGACTTTTAAAAATTATAAAAACCCAACCTTAGCCTTATTAACTGGCTTTATGATTGGGTCTTTAAATAAAATTTGGCCCTGGCGAAAAGCAACACAATTTACGTTTGATGAGCAGGGATTACCCGATAAAGTTTTGAAAGAAATAAACTTAAATCCATTAAATTACTTTGAACAAACAGGAATAGAACCACAAATAATGGGTGCAACAATTGTTGCCATACTAGGTTTTTTGTTGGTTTTTGGACTAGATAAATTATCGGAAAAAGAATGAAAAAATTTGGCTTAATTGGATTTCCATTGGGACATTCGTTCTCTAAAAAATATTTTGCTCAAAAGTTTGAAGATGAGCAAATTGATAATTGTTTTTATGAAAATTATCCCTTAGAAAAAATAGAGGATTTTTTACAATTAAAAAATAAAAACAATTTAGTTGGTATTAATGTAACCATTCCTTACAAAGAAAAAGTAATTAAATACCTTGATGAACTTGATGCTGAAGCTCAAAAAATTAGGGCTGTAAATACCATTTTATTTAAAAACGGAAAATCAAAAGGCTTCAATACCGATATTTATGGATTTGAAAAATCTATATCCCCCTTACTCAAAAATCATCATAAAAAAGCCTTAATTTTAGGAACAGGTGGCGCTTCAAAAGCCGTAAAGTTTGTTTTTGAAAAATTAAATATTAACTATAAGTTTGTATCTAGAACAAAAATGAATAATAATTTCACTTATGAAGAGTTGAATAAAACTATAATATCTGAAAGCACAATAATTGTAAATACTACCCCTTTAGGAACATTTCCGAATATTGAGTTTTATCCAAAAATTCCATACCAATTTATTACGAATAAGCACATATTATTCGATTTGGTTTACAATCCATCTGAAACTTTATTCTTAGCTCAAGGGAAAAAAAATGGTGCTACAACCCAAAATGGTCTCAAAATGTTAGAACTTCAGGCAGAGAAAGCTTGGCAAATTTGGAATGAATAGAAAAGATGATTCTAAAAATATAATTAACAATCTACCAATGAATAACTTAGAAGTAAACACTAGTCAAAATATTAATATCAACTTTAAACTTGCTTCGCTTGGCGATAGAATTTTAGCCGCTTTAATAGATGGCTTAATTGTAGGGGCGTATTTTATTATTATTTTTTTTGGCTTTTTAGGTTTAATAGACTCTGGTGCTATTGATGGTTTACAACAATCAATACCCAGCGAAGCTAGAGTTACCGTTTTTGCAATATTTATGATTATTTTGATTTTACCAATGCTTCTTTATCACTTGCTTTGCGAGCAATTTATGAATGGTCAAAGTTTTGGCAAGCGAGCAATAGGAATTAAAGTTGTTAAAGAAGATAGTAGCCAGCCAAGTTTTGGCACTTACTTAATTCGTTGGTTTTTACGCATAATAGATTCTGTTCCTTCGTATGGCATTGCAGTAGTTAGTATTCTTCTAACTGAAAAATCACAAAGGTTGGGAGATTTGGCAGCAGGAACAATTGTAATTCGTTTGAATGAAGGTAAAAAAACAAGCGACACTCTATTTTTTGAATTTGACGAAAATCATCAAGTTGTGTATGATAACGTATTAAAATTAAAAGATAGAGACATTGAAGTTATTAAAGCCGTTTTAAATAATTCAGCTTCTGCAAATAACAGAGATATTTTGCGTAAATTATCTTATAAAATTGCTGGAATTATAGAATACAACTCCCAAATTGACGATTACAAAGGATTTTTAAATCAAGTAATGAAAGATTACAATTATAAGTGTATTGTAGAAGATTAGAAGTCAATTAGTTGAACATTCATAAAAATATATTAAAAAAAGTTATAAACTGAGGAACTAAACAAATGTTTATACTGTTGCAAAATTAGATTTTGTACGTTATTTAATAATTTTCTTATGTTTTTTAAAAAAAATGAGCATAATATTTGTTAATTAAGTACTAATTTATTATAATGACTACAAGTGTTTGCTAAACTATTATGTTAAGAGTTTAGTATTTTTCTAATTTTAATTTTTTTTAATGGCAAGAAATTCAAGAACAATCAGTTTAAAAGATGGATATTACATTGAAATTTTACCAAAATTTGGTGGACAAAGTGTAATGGTAAGACGTGAATCAGAAGAAGAAGTAAAGAAATTAATGGTACAATACCAAAAATCGAAGAATGTAAATTATATCGGTGAGGTAAAAGATGGTAAACCCACAGATCCTTCAAAGCGTAAACGTAAGTCAAGACGATAAGTTTTATTTAACTTCTTTATACAATTGCCACCACGGAACATAAGGTTTTTCGTGGTGTTCTAGGTGGTAACCAAAAAAATAACAACTTAAAAAAGCCCATAAGTGATTCTTCTCCTGACTTCTGGCATTGTGAATATTATCGTGTTCTCCTCTATGCGGTAAATATGTTCCAAAATAAAAAAGTTGTAAAGTACTTAGTACCGAAGGAATAATCCACAAGACCACTAAATTAATAGTTGGAATCCATAGTTTTAACACGTTAAAAGCTATGGCATAGGCGAGTATTTGCCAAAGTGTAACATAATTCATAAAAAACGAAAAATACCACTTCATAAAATTATCCTCATAATGATAATCTGGGTCATTTTCTGTTGCCACTTCTGCGTGATGCAAATAATGTTGCTTTTTAAAAAATGGTAATGGAAAAAAAGCATACAAGCCTAAGCAAATTTGCCCAATCAAATCATTTATTATTTTATTTGGCGAAGCTGTATGGTGCATTGCATCATGAGCAGTAATAAATAAACCCGTAAAAAGATGCGTTTGAATCCAAAAATGAAGATAAATAAACGGATTTTTCCAAGAAAATTCTAAGTTAAAGCAGTAAACCAAATGCAAAATCCAGAGAGCAATAATTGAAAAACCAATTATTGTTCCTTTCCAACTTACAGTTATTTGTTCTTTACTTGTCAATATTCAAACTTTAGTTTCTTTTCAAAAAGGCTATTTATTATTTAAACATTATAGCTTTTCTTCTACTTTTAATTTCTTCATAAATATGCACTACCATCAAAACCAATAAAAGTCCATAAAAAGTATCCTCCACAGGAATACTCCCCATTCGCAAAGCTAAATTTTCGGCATTATTATACCAAACAACAGGTAAATAAGTTAAAATTCCATTCACCATAAAAAACGGAATAAGTGCCACTAAATAACTCAAATAAAAACGACTCAACCATTTTGTATTGAAAAACAAATGCAACATACCAATATAAGCACTTGTGCCAATAAAGGTAATAGATGTATATAATTTATCAATATTCAATACGCCCAAAGTTAGTAAACCAACTATCAAGGCAAACGAAATATATTTACTGACATTTTTAAGTAAATCTTGCCTAATAAAATAATTCAAACATTCATAAATAAATACACAAGCATACGGAACTACCAGAAAAAAGCTCCATTCTTCAATAGGTAAACCAAAAATTCTAAAGCCCGTAATATAATCATCGTTAAAACCCCAGACTCCAATGGAAGTAAACCATACATCCCAAGCAATAAAGATAGCTCCAGCTACAAAAATTGCAGGAAATAAAGCGTACCAAGATTGAGAAAACTTGACTTTTTCAGTTTCAAAACTTCTAATCAACGGAACACTAATTGTCAATAAATCCAGTATTAAATAGGTAAATTTCATACGTTGAATTTGTCCAATAAATGGAAAATGAACCTTTATTGTTCAAACAAGTTTTCAATATTTTACTTTTGCCTTAGATTTCTCACTTTCTTGGGGCTAAATAATCTTAAATTCTAATAAAAATGACTGAACAAACAATAGAAAATAAAAGAGTACTTGGTTTAGAAATGCCCACCGATCCACGTTGGGTTAATCTTGCCGAAATGGATTTACAAGAAATACTCACCGACCACGCTTATTGCGAAGTTAAAGCCGCCTCAACTTGTATTTCACTAATTCAGCTATATCCCAACAAAATTGAATTGGTTGAAGAAGTTGCACCAGTTGTAACCGAAGAATGGGGACATTTTCGTTTGGTTTTAGCCGAACTTAAAAAGCGAAACCTAACACTTGGTTTTCAACGTAAAGATGAATATGTAAATAAATTAATGAAGTTTATAAAACATCGTAAAACAGGCGATGTAAATAAAGATCTCTGTGACAAATTACTGATGTGTGCCTTAATTGAAGCTCGTTCTTGCGAACGTTTTCGTTTACTTTCTGAAGGTATTGCCGATGATAATTTAAAAGAATTTTATTACAAATTTATGGTTTCGGAAGCAGGACATTACAAAATGTTTTTAAAATTAGCCAAACTATATTTTGGCGA
>JAHDDA010000033.1:0-1501 GCA_020629595.1 Chitinophagales bacterium | reverse complement strand
AAAATGTCAGCAATTTGTAGAATTACAGAACTAAGCCAACACGAGGGAAAAACGATTACCCTTCAGGGTTGGGTTTCTAACAAAAGAACAGGAAAAGGATTAGTATTTGCCGAAGTTCGAGACGGCTCGGGCTTTTGCCAATGTATTATAGATGCCAATAATTTTAGCGAAGCAAATTTTGAAGAAGCAAAGAAATTATCGTTGGCAAGCTCATTAAGCATTACAGGCGAAGTAGTGAAAGATGAACGCCAAATCGGAGGCTACGAAATTCAAGCAACAGCGTTTGAGGTAATTCAATCAGTAGAAGATTACCCAATTTCTAAAAAAGCACACGGTGTAGATTTCTTATTAGAAAAACGCCATCTTTGGTTACGTTCAAAGCGTCAGTGGGCAGTAATGCGTGTGCGTTCACGTGTAAAATATGCGGTGCATACTTTCTTTCAAGAACGTGGATTTACGCAAATGGATTCGCCAATGTTTACAGGTTCGGCTTGTGAAGGAACAACCACACTTTTTGAAACCGATTACTACGGACAACCAGCTTATCTTACGCAATCGGGGCAATTATACGCCGAAGCAAGTGCAATGGCTCACGGTTTGGTTTATACTTTTGGTCCAACTTTTAGAGCTGAAAAATCAAAAACTCGTCGCCATTTATCTGAATTTTGGATGATTGAGCCAGAAATGGCGTATTACGATTTGGATATGGATATGGACTTAATCGAAGATTTTGTTCGTTACATAGTTTTAGATACTTACGAAAACTGTAAGCTGGAATTAGAAGTTTTAGGGCGTGATTTATCTTTATTTGAAGCTATTAAAAAGCCATTCCCGAAAGTTTCTTATACCGATGCTGTTCAAATTTTGAAAGGAAACAAAGATGTTGATGGAAGAAATGCCATTAAAGTTTTTGAGCAAGATTTAGCTGATGTTCGTACAAGAATGGAAGAATGTACTGCCGAAATTGACGAGCGTGAAGCAAAAATTGCGGCTGGAGGTATGAAAAAAGGAGCTATCAATTTCAACCAAAATAAAATTGATGGTTTGAAAAATGAAATCAAAGACCTTGAAGAAAAAGAACGTAATTATCCGCAATGGATAGAATCGGCAAAAAACTTCAAAGAAGGCGAAGATTTTGGAGGTTCAGACGAAACCGTTTTAACTCGCTTGTTCGATACGCCAATAATGGTGTACAACTGGCCACAAGAAATTAAGGCATTTTATATGAAACGCACCGAAGGAGATGACCGTTTCGTAAAAGGCGTTGATTGCTTGGCACCAGATGGTTTCGGAGAAATTGTAGGTGGTTCGGAACGTGAAACTGACATTGGATTGTTATTAAAACGAATTGCGGAACACGAATTAGATGAAGCAGATTTCGCTTGGTATCTTGATTTACGTCGTTATGGTTCAGTGCCACATTCAGGTTTTGGACTTGGTTTCGAGCGTTTAATTATGTGGCTAACCGATGTAAAACACATTCGTGAAACTATTCCGTTTC
>JAHDDA010000032.1:3198-13415 GCA_020629595.1 Chitinophagales bacterium | reverse complement strand
CCTGTTGAAAATGAAATGGCTATTCAAGCATTTCAAGAATATGTGCCTATGCGATTACAGCAAGATAATGCTGGAAAAATTTACCGTAACTTTCAGCTAGGAAATTTAGTAGATTTAACAATGGTTGATATTACCAATTTACGAGATATTGAACAAGTTATTCCTAATGAACCCAGTGTTTTGGGTATAGAACAAAGTAATTGGCTGTACAATACGCTTGGAAATTCAGCAGCACAATGGCGAGTAATTGGCAACCAAAAAATGATGGGTGGTTGGTATGTAGAAGGCTTAGGTATTCCCTTGCCAATAGATACCGATGGACCTGTGTTTGATGCTAATAGTTGGGATGGTTATATGAATGAACGAGAACAACTTTTTGAATTTTTGGATAGTAATAATATTGGAAATAACTTAGTTGTTTCTGGCGATATTCATATGTCTTTTATAATGGATTTAGCCATAAATCCCAGAGATTCTTTAGTTTATAATGCCGAAACTGGCTTAGGTTGTGTAGGAGGAGAATTTATAGCCGCTAGTGTTACAAGAGGTAATATTGATGAAGAAACAGGTATTCCTGCTTCGTTGAATAATGGTTTGGCAACTGTAATTATGGAACTAAATCCGCATCATATTTATAATGAGTTTTTTAGTCATGGTTATGGCATTGTAGATATAAAACCCGATAGTATTGTTGCAGAGTTTTGGTATTGTCCCAAGTTAGAAGTTAGCGACTCAATAAATTTTGGTGGTGCTTTTGTGATGTATGATGGTGGAAATCGCTGGAATAGAGACACGCTTTTTACGCCAACACCTGCCGAATTAGAGATAAATATTATTTCAAATATAACTAACATTCAGCAAAATAACATTATGAGTATTACTCCCAATCCTTTTAGCAACTTTTTAAAAATAGATGCGAAAAATATTGGCGAGGTAAAAATTTACAACTACGAAGGGAAGTTATTGATAAGTGAAAGAATTTTTGCAGGAGAAAATATTATTAATACTGAACAATGGAAAAGTGGACTGTATATTCTACACTTTACGAAAGAAAATAGCACACAAACTATAACAACTAAATTAATGAAGTAACGGTTTCAACTGGGCTAGAAAGCATCCAGTTTAATAATAAACTTAATACAAAAAAGATAATAGAAATAAACATTCCTGAAATAAAAATGGTGTAGGCTTTTCTAAGTTGCTCGAACTTGTCTCCAAGAGCTTTTCCACTCCAATATAAATCATTGAAAATAGAATTCTGTAAAATATCTTTTCTTCTTAAAACTACTTCCATTCCATTGGTATAGTCTTCAAAATCCATATTACAAAAATTACCAAAAAAGAATAAATCTGCTTTTCCTTCTTCTAGTGCATCCATAGTGGTAATACCCTTAACTTTTATAGGTCTAGTAGCAATAGTTGCAAAGTACATTGATGCTAAACTAGTGATTGATAATAGAATCATTGGAACAATAAGTAACTTATTATCAGCGGCGTGTGTAAACATTAAGGGCATAGCTACTGTAATAATAAGTGTATTAATACTTAACATTGTATTTGCTTTATTATCAGCAAGGCTACTCAAATCTAAATGATTTCTTATAGATGTTTTAAACATCATTTGAGCCGTTTTACTGCCTTCTATAGAATCAGTAGGAGGAGCTTCTTTTTTCTTAGATGCTTTCTTTTTGGGAGGTAAAAATGCTTTATTATTAGGCAATAAAAACTTAGACTCTTCTTTAGAAGCAGCTAAACCATTAACATTTTTGCTAAGTAGGTCATCAGATTCCCTTTGAGAAAGCGGTACTAATGGCGGAAGTTTTTCCAAATCAATTTAAAATTTATTCAATGTGTTATAAAATGTAAACTCTTGTAAATCAAGAAAAAAACGTTCCAAAAATGAATTTATATTCAACTACAAGTATAATATATTTTGATAAATAGTTTAAACTATTCATAATTATATAAAATTCATATAAGAAACTTTACCTAAATTTTGATGCAAAAAACTTAATCAAGTCAACTTTTTACAAGAAATATGCACTTTAAAGTTGTTTCTTTGTCGTGAAAATAAGACATTTCGGCAAAAAATAATTTTCAAGTCAATAAAGATATTAGCCTAATACTAAATGAAAATAACCGATCAAATATTAGATTTATTTTTAGATAATCCTCCGAACACCTTTTTTAATCAATTACAGTCAAATAAAGATTTATCAAATCTAAAAAATCCTGATACTTTTAGAAAACTTGGTTATCAACTCAATCGAGAAGGATATCATAGTGAACTAATTGATTTTTTAAATTATGCAATTACGAAAAAAAATATTTTTGAATGTTCAGAAAGTTATATTGCAGATACCTTTGTTTTGTTATACACAAGGGCATACTACAACACAGGAAATTACAATGAATTAATAAAAGTTTGTGAGAAATTTAAACTGCAATTTCCCAATAGCACCTTGGTACAACTTTCAACACTTAACGGTATAGCTTTGGGCGAAAAAAATATAGGAAACTATCAAAATGCTTTTGAGAAACAAGTGAAAATTGTAGAAATTGTATTAAACAGCCCAGAAAAAGAGAAATATTTTATTGATTTACATACTGCCTTATCTAATTTAGGTATTATTTGCCAAGATTTAAAATATTATGATAAAGCTTATTTTTACTATAACAAGTGTTTAAAGGTTTTAGACAAAATAGATAAAAAAGTTGATAAGACATCTGTTTTCTTAAACATATCAGAATGTTTAGCAGCAACCAATAGAATTAACGAAGCTATAAGTATTGTAAACGAGTGTTTAATATCCTACAAAAAAAAGCATATTGCATTTAACTTATTTATGTACAAATTAACTCGTTTGTATAAGGTAAAATTTCTACTGCAAAATAAACAACTATCTGAGGCAAAAGATATTTTGGATGATTTTATCCCAGTTTATAAAAACACCGAAACACACGTTAAAAATGAAGCAATATTTTGTTACCTACTTTATTTGTATTGCCTAAAAAAGTATAATTTATTTATCGAAGAATTTAAAAAAAATAAAGAGTTTATATTAGAAAATATGAGTCATAAATATTTAGAAAAGATACTAGTAAAACTAGAGAATATCACTAATTTTATGCAATTCGATGAATTAAAAAATGAGTGTAGCGAACTAAGAAATAGGTTTGAAGCAAAAAATCCTAAACATCAATTTTTTATTAACGAAGCAACACTAAATCAAGAAATAATCGTTAATATTTAGCAAACTTACAACCCAATGAACCTTAAAAAATATTTATTTGTTTTAACTGTTTTGTGTTTTTTATATGCCTGTAACGAAGAAAGTTATATTCCAAAACCAAAGGCATATCATCGTATTATTTTTCCAGAAAAACAATACCAAGCAAGCAATTTAGAAAATTGCCCTTTTGCTTTTCAAATGCCTAAATACGCTTCTATTTCACAAGATAACCCATACTTTAAACAAGATGTAAACGACCCTTGTTGGATGGATATTTCTTTTGATGGAATGAACGGTAAAATACATTTGAGTTATAAAGAAATAAATGAAAAAACCACTTTACCCAATTTAATAGAAGACGCATATAAACTAACGGCAAAACATATTCAAAAAGCAGAATTTATAGACGATCAAACTTTTCATAGAGGCAATGTGCATGGCATTTTGTACGATGTAGGAGGCGATGCTGCTTCAGCAATACAGTTTTTTATGACCGATAGCACAAATCACTTTCTTCGTGGAGCATTATATTTTAAAACTCGCCCAAATTATGATTCTATTCGTCCAGTAATTGATTTTATAAAAGTAGATATTGATAAAATGATAGATACCTTTGAATGGAAAAATAGATAAGGAAACTTGTATTTATGCCGTTTAAAAATACATCTTTAATTTTGCAAACTGCAACTATTATTTTGTGAGTTAATATTGAAGTAAAACAATAGCATTTTAATTAATTACCAAATCTATCTAGCATATCATTAAATACAAATGCAAATTACAGAGCAAATATTAGATGTTTTTTTAGATGAATCGCCAGAATTTGTTTTTGATTTAATAAAATCAAATTCACAATTTGTATTTCTTCAAGATTTTAATAATGTTTTAAATGTATTATCTCAATTAAATAGAGAAGGCTATTATGGCGAAATAATTAATTTTTTAGATTATGTAAACGTACAAGAAAATATATTCAATAGTTCCGAAGAGAAAGTCAAAGAATTAATACTAACTTGTTATATAAGAGCTTATTATTACCAAGGAAAACTTGAGGAAATTGAAAAAATTTCACAAAAATTTCTAAACGAATTTCCAAATAGTACAATTATTAAATTTACAGCTTGGGGTGGCTTAGCAGTTGCGGCAAAAAATAAAGGAAACTACGAGAAAGCTTTTATACAACATTGTGAAATTATTAAGACTGTTAAAGCCGATAAAGATTCCAAACAATGGTATGATATACTATACCTTTCTGTTGCCAATATTGCTATTATATATCACCAACTTGATAAATATTCGCAAGCCATAAAACTTTATGAAATAGCCTTAAAAATAAACGAAAAGCTAGAACCCAAAAATGATTCAACAAATCTAAAACTCAATATTGCACACTGTGTTGCAAATGATCAGAATAAAATTGATATAGCTATTTCTATTGTTGATGAATGTATTGAAAATTATAAATCAAAAAAAATAAAGATTGACCTAATGGCATATAAGTTATGTCGCTTATACAAAGCAAAATTTTTATTAAAAGCAAATAAAATACAAAAGGCAAAAGATATTATCGATGATTTTATTCCTGTTAAGAAAAATAATGAACAACTTGTTAAAAATGAAGCTATCTATTGCTATTTAACTTACCTTTTTAGCAATAGAGAATACAATGCATTTATAAGAATATTTTTGAAAAACTACAAATACCTACTAGAAGATGATAACACAAAAATATTAGAAGATATTTTGATAAAAGCAAGAGAAATAATAGATTTTACGGAAGACAAAAATTTTGAGAATCAAGTAAACGAAATAGAAGAAGACTTTCAAAAAAAATACGGCGAAAATAAAATTATTATAAACGAATCTATTTTAAATCAAGAAATACTCATTGACATTTAAGCAAAAAAGTAAAAATGAACATCTGACAAATCCTAAATTTGCATTTATTAAATTTTAATGAGGATGTGTTTATCTGTTTTTCAAAATCTTCTGAAAACTGATATCTAAATTCCTAAAACCTAATAAAAATGAAAGTTCGCACAAGATATGCTCCTAGCCCAACTGGATTTCAACACATTGGCGGTATTCGTACAGCCTTATATGCTTACCTTTTTGCCAAGCAAAATAATGGTGATTTAATTTTAAGAATTGAAGATACCGACCGTACTCGATTTGTTGAAGGTGCTGAAGAATATATTACCGAAAGTCTTGATTGGTTAAATATTCAATGCGATGAAGGTTCGTTATATGGAGGCGAATTTGGTCCATATCGCCAATCTGAACGTAAAGATTTATATCGCCAATATGCCGAATTTATGATTGAAAACGGAACGGCTTATTATGCTTTCGATACCAGCGAAGAATTAGATGTAATTCGTGAAAAAGACCCTAATTTTAAATATGGCGTAAATTCACGCATTGGTTTAAATAACTCATTAAGCCTTTCGGCAGAAGATACTAAAGCCAAAGTTGAGGCAGGCGATTATGTAATTCGTATAAAAGTACCAGCAGGCGAAACAGTTGTGGTAAAAGATCAAGTAAGAGGTGTTGTAGAATTTGCTTCTGAAGAAATAGACGATAAAATTTTGTTGAAATCAGACGGAATGCCAACCTACCATTTGGCAAATGTAGTTGATGACCATTTAATGCAAATCACCCACGTTATACGTGGTGAAGAGTGGTTGCCCTCAACGCCATTACACGTTTTATTGTATCGTTCATTGGGTTGGGAAAACACAATGCCACAATTTGCTCACTTGCCTTTGTTAATGAATCCGGGTGGAAAAGGAAAGTTGAGTAAACGAAGTGGTGATCGTTTAGGGTTTCCTGTTTTTCCATTAGCTTGGCAACATCCAACCGAAGATAAAAACTCAAATGGTTATCGTGAAATGGGGTTTTTGCCACAAGCATTTGTTAATTTCTTAGCATTTTTAGGGTGGAATCCAGGAACAGAGCAAGAAATTTTTGATATGCAAGCCTTAATCAATGCTTTTTCTATTGAAAATGTAAGTAAATCAGGTGCTCAATTCGATTTTGATAAAGCAAAGTGGTTCAACCAACAATATATTTTGCAAATGAATGCCAAAGATTTTGCAAAAGCAGTAATGCCATTTGCCCCCGAAGCACAAAAAGATTTTCCAATAGAAAAATTAGTTCCAATTGCCGAAATGCTAAAAGAACGTACTGTTTTATTACCTGATTTTTGGGAGCAGGCAACGTATTTCTTCAATCAGCCAGAAGAATATGACCAAAAAACGGTAAAGAAAAAATGGAAAGACGATAATAAAGACCGTCTTCGAGCTTTAAAAACTGAAATTGAAGCCATTGAAACTTTCGATTCGGCAAGCGTAGAAAATTGTATTAAATCGTATATTGAAGATAATAGTTATTCGTTTGGCGATATTTTATTGCCTGTACGTTTAATGCTTACTGGCGTAAAAGGTGGTCCTTCGGTTTTTGATATTGCTGAAGTTTTAGGAAAACAAGAATGTTTAAATCGTATGGATTTAGCGTTTGAACGTTTTGAGCAGATGATAGGATAATTTTTGAAAGTGCGATTTGCTAGGCAGAAATGGTGTGTTCTATATCATAAATATAATGACTAAGTGACTTGTGGTAACTCTATTTTTAGCCCTGACAGGGCAGAGGCAGTCAGTTCTAAACTTGGAAGCGACCGTCGCTCGGTTGCAAACTTCCAAAAGCGAACTCGTTTGCTCCTTAAAGTTTGTAACTTTAAGCTACTAAATTTTCTTAAATACACTTAAACACGAAAGAACTGACCGACTCTGCTGACAGGGTTCAAAACTCTGTCAAGACTGCATGAACCTTAGTTTTTTCAAAATTGGGTTCAAAACTTACTCAGTTTGATTTCTATGACACAGTGCGTAACATCAGTCATCAACATTTAAAACAAAGCCGAAACCTGCACACGTCCTGTATTTTGTAGGCGTTGGTCTTGGCTTTTTCTGCCATTATAATTCAAGCGAAGTTCAATATATTTTGAAAGGCGAGTGGTGAAATTCAAATTCCAAACATAATTACTACCAACTTGTAAGGCTTGTAAAATTTGATTTTCCAGATTAAAATTCGTTCCTAAATTGCCTTCGTATTGCATTTGAATAAACGAAAATCGCCCATCGAAGCTGTGTTTTTGTGCCAAATTGTACCTAAACCTTGCCGATGCTTCTTGTTGTGTGCCACTTACTTGGCTTTCATCAAGGCTGTTTCTATATAAATAACTTAATTCAATGCCCAATTTTGTACCGTTTTGCCATTTTAATTTCGGTTCTATTTCAGAAAAAGCAATATTGTAAGCCGCTGCTGTATTTGCTGCCGAAGCATAAAAGTTATTACCCAACTTCGCATCTAAATTAACCGAAAAAGCCTGATTAAAAATATATCGCAGGCGAGTGCCTTGCTCTTGCAAACGGCGTTCAATACTTCCGTTTATTAAAATATCTTTGAATTGATTGCCATTGTAAAAAAGTTCGGCATTAAAAGGTCGTCCGCCTCTATTATAATACAAACTTGTTCGATTGCTATTGCGTGTAGAAACAATAAAATCTTGTAAATTTTCGGTTTCACCCAACAAAATAGGACTGTACAAAATAGAGGCGTTTTGCTGTTGCAAACTATCGGTGGTGAAATGCCTTGTTAATTCTGCTTGTAACTGCAATTCAAATTGGTTCAAAAATTTTACTGCTTTTTTATTGGTATTGAACCACAAGCGTTTGGGAATAATATTTAAGGTTTGGGTAAACTCGGCAATATTTGTTTTTTGGTAAATACTCGAAGGAAGCGTAATTTGTATATAAGTTGTATCTGGAAATTCATTTTCAAAGATTAAACGAAACTCATCAATTTCTTTAATGCCATTTTCGTTTAAATCTTGCCAAACGTGCGTTCCCAAATTGTTGTTTACAGGCGTAAATTCGTATTCAATTACCTGTTTTTGTCCCGAACCTAATTTGTAATTAGTATTTGAACGGATTAATCCTTTCCAAGCTTCAAACAAATAATTTATTTCGCCTAAAATGGTGTTTTCATCTTTTCGTTCATCAAAAAACTGAAGATTTCTATAATTTATATTCCAACGAAGCTGATTATTGGTGTTTTTAGTTATCTCACCAGTTAGGTTTAGTACATTAGCGTTATTGTCTAAAGTAAAATTACCTGCTTGTGTTTTGTAATCCCAGCGTTGTAAAAAACTTGCTTTAAATTTATTGGGTAAACTTTGTGGACTTTCAACAAAAAAATCAATTACATTAAAATATAAACTATTTCGGTTCAAAGAATCAGTATCAAAAGCATTCACTCTATATGGGTTTACCTTTCGTTTTTCTTGAAAGGAATTAAATCCAAAAGCCCAATTTTTTGTTTTTTCCGATTGGTATTTAATATTTAAAATAGGACGAAAAAAAGTGGTTTTTTCCAATTCGGCAGTAGCGTGGAGGTAATCGGCACGAGCCAAAACTGTAAAACCATTGGCGTTTATTCTATTTTCGGCTATATGTCTAAAACCTGTGTAATTATTTTGCTGAATAAAACTGTTGAGCTGATATTTTAAATATCCAAAACGAGAACGGTTCACTTTTGTTGAAGCCGAAAATAAATGTTCATCGTATCGTTGCGTATTGCTTATGTTCCAATCACGAACAAACTCAATGGGGCGGTAATTTTCTATAAATTCAAAACGGTTTTGAACAAATTCATACCTTGCTTCATTTTCAAGCTGCCATTTGGCTAAAGTATCTAATTTAAAAAGTTGTTTCCAATTCAAATTTGCCGAAAAGCCAACATCATCCTCATCATTTATTTCTGAAAAAGTATTTACATCTTTGTTGGAAACACCAATTTCGGCACTAAAAACGCCTTTGTTTTTTAATTCATACGCCAAACCAGTTGTAAAAAGTTGTCGTTGTTGTGGCGTAATTAATTGAATTACTGGTTCGTAATTTCCTTGTAAATTACCTAAACTATCGGGAGCAACCCATTGGTAAACTCTGCCATTTATACCCGACTGAGAAAAAATATAATTACCATTTCCATTGCCAATATTAGAAAAAGAAAGAGCATATTTTGCCGTTTCTTCGTTTTGTGAATATTCAAAATAATTGTAAGTGATTCCATTTATAATGGTATCTTTTGAAGCATATAAAATTCGGTTTTCATCAAACTCTACGGTATCAATTCCAGTAAAAAGGGCATTATTTATATCATCGCCTACATTGCGTAAAAACGAAATTTTATTAGTAGAAAGGTCTTGAATAAGTGGTTGGTTTTTGGCATCTTGTTCTGAATAAATATTGGCGTATAAAGTAAGTTTATCTTGCGTGTAGGTGGTGTTTGCAAAAGCTAATGAACGCAAATAATTTTGAATAGAATACTCAAATTCAACCACAATACGAATATCTTTTGTAATTAAACGATTGGCTGTAAAGGTTATTTCGCCCAAATTATAATCAATAATATAATCGTTGTTGAAACCACGAGTTAACAACTGACCATCAATATATATCCGTTCTGAACCAGAAATAACAATAATAAAATTTTCACCATTTCTACCAATCAGTTTGTAAGGTCCTTGGTTTCCTTCTTCGCCATCAAACTGCATTCGGTTGTATTCGCCACGAGCAATAGCAACTGAACCTTGTGCTTTTAGTTGTCCATTTCCAACATCAGAAGCAGTTTTTATATTTATACCTTGTAGTTTTTTCTGAAAATTCATAAAGTAACTATTCGGACGATTTAGATTATAATCGCCCAGCGTTACCGAATGTTGATCTTTAGAGAGTTCAATGAAAATTTTATCAAATTCTTGTAATTGTTGTGTGTTTCCTTGTGCCTGAAAAGGAATATTATTATCAGTAATTGAAGCCCGTATTAATACATCATTTTTGAGCTTGCCTTGCATTTGCATATTAAATTGAGAGCTAACAACCAAGTCTTGATTTGTACCTATACTAATACCTCTAGAGAAGTTTC
>JAHDDA010000032.1:0-3098 GCA_020629595.1 Chitinophagales bacterium | reverse complement strand
GAGCTAACAACCAAGTCTTGATTTGTACCTATACTAATACCTCTAGAGAAGTTTCCGAAGTAATTTAAATCGTTTCCAAGTTCAAAAACATTATTCTCTTTTTTCTTAAAATCATAAGAAAACTGTTCATTGCTGAAGGCAAGTTCATCAATTCTTTCTAAATTTATTAATTTGTTTGTAGCTTTTTTTTCAAAAAACTTGTATTGATAAACTCTATAACTTACTTTTGCCACTTCAAGTTTGGGCTTATCTATCCATACCAAAAGACTCTTCACAGGCTCAAATTTGTAGGAATTTTCATTAATTTCCACCCCTTTTTCATTCTTGATAGATAAAGTGTTTGGAATTGTTGCGAGTGAATCAAGAATAATGGAATCTTTTAAAGTAGAGATTTCTTTAGTTCTTATGTTACTTAAGTCTTGTGCCTTTAAATTGTTGAGCATACTAATTAATGCAAACAATAAAATTATTGGTAGAAAACTTGTGTAATTAGTTTTTATTGGAATTGTTTTATTGCAGCTCTTTGTATTCAAACAATAAAGTTTAAACGTTTTTTAATAGTGTTTAACCGTTTAATAACGAGTAATCTTAAATTATTGTTATAATAATAGTGCAAACATAGTTTCACTTATTCAACAAAGTTTAAAGCAATATGATATTAGCAAAAAATATTTTTATTTATTAATATATGTAATGTTAATATGTTAATAAAAAAATATAATAATCACTAATTAAAAAAGTAACGTAATTACTTAATTTAGTCATAACTTTGCGAACTTAAATTTTTATCTTTTTTAGAAAATTATTTATACTAACTAATAAATTTTATTATGAAGAAATTTTATTCTTTGTTAGCCTTAATGTTCCTTGGAACATCAATTTTATCAGCTCAAACTTTCCCTTGTGGTGAGCAGGTTTTAAGTGATTGCTATTGTTTAGGTAGCGGAACTTTAGTAGCTGATTCAGAGCCTTGTTCTTTTGGAACAGCTGAAAGTCAAATTTACATTCTTGTAGATGTAAATGATGCAACAGTAGATGGAGATGCCGATGACGACTCGATAGTATCTGTATCTTCTAATGGTACATTTAGTGGAGTACCTACTGGAGATTACGTTGCCTACCAATTCACATATTCAAACTCAGATCAGAGTAATGTGGAAATGTTAACTGAAGTTGGTGGATCTTTTGCCGATTTGGATGCTCAGTTTGGGTCAGGTTTAACCTCTTCTTCATTGGCGACAGTTAATGCACCTGATTGTAATTGTCCTGATTACGGTAGCACAGGTAATTTGACAGATGATAATGGTAATAGTGTTTCGGGAGTTGAAGTTATAATTACTGATAGTGAAGGAAATATTGTAGCAACAACTGTAACTGACGAGAATGGAAACTTTGGATTTGATAATATTCCAGATGGAGATTATATTGTTGATGTAACATATCCAGAAGGGTATGCGGGTGATTCTTCTTTTAGCATATCAGTTATTGATGGAGCAAGTAGTCCAATTGTATCTGCACCTGCATTTGATGAGACAGTATGTGAAAGTTTAGTAGCTGAAGCTACTATTTTAGCTAATAATGATGGAACTTATAATGTAATTATTACTTTAAACTTTGAAGGTCAATCTGGAGGTTTTACAGTAAGTTCTTCAAATGGATATAATGGTCAAGTTTCTGGATCTTTTGTTGATGGAAGTTTTCCTAACTTATCAGGGTTTGATTATACAATAACTTCAAATGATATACCTGGTTGTTCGGTTACTTTATTTGCAAATTCAGTAGATATTTCTACAACTCCTGTTGAATTAGCACGTTTTGATGCTGAGGCTATTGAAACTGGAAATAATGTAAGTTGGGAAACTGCTTCTGAAACAAATAATGATTACTTTACTTTAGAGTATTCTGTTGATGGAATTAACTTTAAGCCAATTGCTAAAGTTAATGGAAACGGTTCTACTTCAACTTCTAATACATATAGTTTCTTACATACAACTTACGAATCACCTGTAAGTTTTTACCGTCTTTCTCAAACAGATTTTGATGGTGTTTCTAAATACGTAGGTGGGGTAATAAGAGTTGAACGTACAATCGAAGTATTAACTTTAACAAACGTTTTTCCAATTCCTGCTAATGAAACTATTAATGTAGAATTTTTAACAGCTAAGTCTGGAACTGCAACTGTTGAGATGTTTGACTTAACTGGAAAGTTAATTTCAACTGTTTCAATTAATACAGTAAAAGGTGCTAACGTTGAAAACTTTGATATAAGTCAATTTGCTACGGGTACATACTTTATAAGTATTACAACTGGTAATGAGCAAATAACAGCTAAATTTATGAAAAACTAATCTTTAGTTTTCATACTTAAATAAGTGGAAAAGCCTTTCTTCAAATTTTTGAAGAAAGGCTTTTTTATTGAATGTCCTTGCCCTAAAAGAAACGGTAATGCTTTTTTATATGTTGATAATCCTTAACATACCCAGTGGAACATATTCCACTGAAGAACCCCTAAGGTGTAGTGGTAAATAAATAATGAAAGTATAAGTTGATAGGGCATAAAAAAAGCTCTGAACTTTTACGTTTCAGAGCTTTTAATAGATTATAAAAAATACCTAATGATATTATTTTTTTAGTCCTATTTCACGTAAACGTTCATCTAAATATTCGCCTGCAGTAATTGGCTCGTAATGCAACGGATTATCTTCGGTAATACAATCTTCTAAACAAGTTAAGTCCATTGTAGAACGTGGATGCAAGAAAAATGGAATTGAAAAACGAGATGTATGCCACATTTCACGCGGTGGATTTACTACTCTGTGTGTTGTAGAACGTAAACGATTGTTTGTTAAACGCTGTAACATATCTCCTACATTTACCACAATTTCTCCCGGACCAGAAGTTATTGATAACCACTCATCTTGCTTATTCAATAATTGTAAACCTTCGGCAGAAGCACCAACCAATAAAGTAATTAAGTTGATGTCTTCATGCTGTTCAGCACGAATAGCATTTTTAGGTTCTTCGGTAATTGGTGGGTAATGAATAGCACGTAAAATACTATTACCATTTTTAATTTTATCTTCGAAGTAATCTTCTGG
>JAHDDA010000031.1:12421-13563 GCA_020629595.1 Chitinophagales bacterium | reverse complement strand
CAATAGATATATGTTCTAATTTGGTTTGTCCCATTTTCAATAATTTTTATAAAGTTAAACCCAATTTATATGCTTCCACAAGTATTTCACTTAAATCGGCATCTTCTATATTTGTAAATATTATTGCTCCAACTTTGGTTTCAGTATTAAAACCTACCAATGTAGAAACGCCTTGTTCTCCTCCGCTGTGTCCCCAGATGTCTCTATTTGCATTTTCCAAAAATAAATGAAAGCCTTCATTATTAATTGCTGATATTTGTGGCTTCACCATTTCATTTATAGTGCTTGCTTTTAACAACTGATAATCATAAGAATTTCCATTATTGACAAAAGCGTTCAATAGTTTTACAAAGTCAGTTGCAGTTGTTCTCAATCCTCCGTTCGGATAATCGGAAAAAGTATAATGTTCGATAGCTTCAAATCCTCCTGCATATTCATAAGGTTGAACTATTGTTTCATTATTAGCCAAAGCTTCTTCCAAACTCCAATAAGTATTATTCATATTTAAAGGTGAAAAAATATGCTCTTTGCAATATTCATTAAAATTTTGATTGCTTATTTCTTCCACTAAAACACCAATTAAGGCACTTCCCAAATTAGAATATTCATAATTTGTTCCTGGCTCAAAATCATAAAACTGATCTGAAGCATTATAATTTTCTCCATTTTCGGTAAGATAGGAAGCCAAAAAATCTGATAATTCAACCGAGCTATCTTCACCATAAAAATAATCCTCTTCATTTCCTGAATTTCCATCATTAATACCAGAAGTATGTGTTAACAACATTCTGAAGGTAATAGGCGTACTGTAGTTAGGTGATGAAATATTATATGGCAGAAAATCATTGATTGAATCATCTAAATTAAAAAATCCATCATCGAATAGTTGTAATAATGCCGTAGCTGTTACAATTTTTGAAACCGAAGCAACTAAAAATAAATGATTGTATTCTAATGAAATATCTTGTTCAATATTGGATTTACCTAAAAAGTTTTGATAAATAACAGACTCTTCTTCAAAAATTATTACCGATAAAGCAGGCATTTCTTGTAATTCAAATTCATTCAATAAGTATTCATCAAAATCATTTACATCTTCAATTATAAAATCGTTGGTTTTACAATTTTGAAATAAAGTTATG
>JAHDDA010000031.1:10069-12321 GCA_020629595.1 Chitinophagales bacterium | reverse complement strand
GCTTCGTAAATTTGGCTTGGATGACGAGGCAATGGTGAACGACTTTCAAAAATAAATGCCCAAGAAACATTGGTTACTTTCCCATAAATTTCTGAGTTCATTAAGTTACCTATTCTTACCAAAGCTCCCCCCAAACATATAAAAATTGCCATTCTATCTAACAACCAAGATATTGAAAATTCGGGGTATTTTTTACTAAAATAATAAACTGCTAAGGCAATTCCTATTACGCCACCATGAGATGCCAAACCACCATTCCAAACCATAGGAATTTGCGACAAATTTTGAGAAAAATACGCCCAATCGTAGTAAAAAACGTGCATCAGTCTTGCTCCAATTAAACCAAATATAAATGTATAAATATACAAATCGGCAATTGGTACAGTAGGTTTATTCTCTCTTTGAGCCAATACTATTGATAAAGAATAACTTAACATTATGGTTAAACCATAAAAAAAGCCGTACCAGCTAATTTTTATAAATTCGGTGTCAATTAAAAATGGATTGGGATTCCATTTTATGTAATCTAAGATTAAAATAAGCACTTTGCAAAAATAAGATTTGATATTTGGCACTTTACTATATTACTAAATTTTAAAATAATGTTTTGTTAAAAAAGAACCTTAGCTTACCAATTACATAATTTATGAGCCGATAAGTTTTACTAATATTGACAAGGCTTACTTGTAAACATATTAATTTTACCGCTTAAACAAAAAATATCATTTGACAATTTCAACAGGCATATTATTATTAATAATTTTAGGAGCAGTTATTTTGTTTGCTACCGAAAAATTGCCTGTTGATGTTACTTCTATTTTAATTGCTGTACTTTTAATGATTACAGGCTTAGTAACTCCAGAAGAAGGCATTTCTGGCTTTAGTCACGTTGGGACTCTTTCAGTTTTTGCACTTTTAGTAATAAGTGTAGGCTTACAAAGTACAGGTGCAGTAAGTTATTTAGCCGATTTGGTAGAAAAGTATGCAAGTAAAACGGAATCTAAATCCATAGTTTACATTTCACTTTTAGCAGGTTTACCTTCTGCTTTTTTAAATAATACGGCAATAGTTGCCATTATGCTACCCGTTGTAGTTCGTTTATCGAAAGCAACTGGTATAAGTAAAGCAAAGTTATTAATGCCTCTTTCTTTTGCGGCAATGGCAGGTGGCTCAATTACAATAATTGGCACTTCTACAAATGTTATTGTTAGCAGTATTCACAAAGATTATTTCGGAAGTCATTTTGGTATTTTTGAATTTTCGTTTTTAGGTGTTATTATGTTTTTTGCTTACCTAATTTACATTACACTCATTGGTAAATTTTTATTGCCCACTTCAAAAAGTGAACTTACTGAAAACTATGATTTACAACAATTTTTATTACAAATTAAAATTAACAACGATTCGCCTTTAATTGGAAAAACGATCTTCGAAAGTGGTTTAGATAACTATAGAATAAGAACACTTAAAATAATTAGAGAAAATGAAAGTACAGATTGGGTTCCAAGTTGGGAAGAAGAATTTAAACCCAATGATATTTTGCTAATTAAAGCAAGATTAGATGTTTTAATTGAAAACAAAAGAAAGCTAGGAATACAAATTGTAAAAGAAGGTAAAAACTTAGATGACAACTCTTTAACATCGGAAGAGGCTATGTTATTTCAAGCTGTAATAGGAAATAATTCATTTTTAGTTGGAAAATGTATAAAAGATATTGACTTTAAAGAATTATTTGGGGCAGTTCCTTTGGCAATTAGAAGACATGGCGAAGCCTTAAATCAAAAAGTTTCAGAAATAGAGATAAAATTTGGCGATACTATTTTAATGGAAGCCAGAAGAAAAAATTTAAATCGTTTTAATAATTCTAAAGATTTTATTGTACTTGAAAAAATTAAGAAACCCAATTTTAGAAATAATAAATTAATTATTTCTTGCCTAATAGTTTTATCATTTATTTTATTAGTGAGTTTTGGAATTTTAGACTTAGTAGTGGCAGGCTTTTCAAGCATAATAGCTATGTATTTAACGGGTTGTGTTTCGCCTAAATATGTATATTCTAAAATTGAATGGAGAATTATATTTTTACTAGCAGGCATAATTCCTTTGGGAATAGCCGTTGAAAAAACTGGATTAGGCTTATTAGCAGCTCAACAAGTTTTACATCTTATTGGCACTAGTTCGGTGCATTTAGTAATTGCCGTTTTGTTTGCGTTTACGGTTATGCTTACAAGTTTTATGAGTAATAATGCAAC
>JAHDDA010000031.1:5562-9969 GCA_020629595.1 Chitinophagales bacterium | reverse complement strand
CCATAAGATTACTAAAAGAGAGAGCTTTATCATAATTAAAATCGTTGTAGGCTGTTGCTAAAAATTTTAACTGAATACTTTTATCATTTCGTTTATATAGTTCAATATGAATATTACCGAAAAGTTGAATAGCTTTTTTTTCTTTAGTGAACGCAATTCTTGGTTTTAAATAATGACGTTCTATAGTTTCAGCATAATCTTTTCTATCAAAAAAACGAATATCGGAAATAGAGACTTTGTAGTTAAAGTTTTGAATTTTTTGGGATAAAAAATCGAAAAAAAAATTGAAATCCTTATCTGAATATGAGGCTTTTTGAACATACCACATAAAACCGCCCGTTAAATCTCTGTTGATAAAGCGAACTTCATCTGAATTTATTTCCAAAATATATTTATTGTAAAAATTTGCTAAATCACTAAGCATTTCAAAATGAAATTCAGCTTTTAACCAGTTTTCGTAGTCGTTTTTATAAATAGCCGTTCTTTCTAAAGTTTCTTGCCAAACAGGTAATTTTGAAAAAGCAGCTGACTTAGCACCAAACCACTGTTCTAAATAATCGTTTAAGTTTTTCATATCATCAAAAATTTAAAGACATTAAACCTTTTATCTATAATTAAATCCCACTCTGTTGTAAAAACGATTTGAATATGAATCGGTTTATTAAAATTATGTAGATTTTATAATTTTAATCAAAATTTTACGTTTCTAAATGAGTTTCAAAAATAAAATTAATCTAAAAATGAAATTAATTCGAAAGTCGGCTATGTTACTTGTATTATGTACTGTTATAGTTTTAAGTTCTTGCCATAGAAGCGGTTGTCCTAACCAAATTACCGATACCCAGCAAAATGAACTAATAAAAGATGACAACTGTTAGAATAATATGAATTGGTATAACTTAACAGATATTCAGCAGTTAGAAACCATTAAAGCTGAATCGGAGAATACTTCGGTATTGATTTTTAAGCATAGTACACGTTGTTCTATTAGCTCAATGGCTAAAAATAGATTAGAACGAGCCTGGAATATTTCTGAAGAAAAAATTAAACCTTATTATTTAGATTTAATAGCTTACAGAGAAATTTCTAACAAAATAGCTTCAGAATTTGGAGTAGAACACCAATCTCCACAGGTTTTGTTAATTGAGAAAGGAATGAGTGTGTACGATGCTTCGCACAATCTTATTTCAGTTAATGATATAGAAGATGTTATTTAAATTGTATTAAATTTAGTTGCTTGGTTTTGCTTAAACTAAGCACTAAAAATTAACAACTACTAATCTGCCCATCTTGCATTACCAACTTTCTATCGGCGAGTTCGGCAAGTTCATTATTATGAGTTACGATTACAAATGTTTGTTGCATTTCATCTCTAAGAGTGAAAAATAAGCTATGTAATTCTTCTGAAGTTTTTGAATCAAGATTACCCGAGGGTTCATCTGCAAAAATTACGGCAGGTTTATTTATTAATGCTCGTGCAACTGCCACACGCTGTTGTTCTCCACCCGATAACTCATTAGGTTTGTGGTGTTTTCTTTGGCTTAGTCCCAACATTTCTAATAAACGTTCTGCCTCTTTTACTGCTTCTTTTTGTGATTTTTTAGCAATAAAGGCAGGAATGCAAATATTTTCAATAGCATTAAATTCTGGTAATAAATGATGAAATTGAAAAACAAACCCTATTTCTTGATTACGAAACTTAGCAAGCTGTTTACTATTTAACGCTAAAACATCTCTATCATTAATATATAAATCTCCACTATCAGGTGTATCTAATGTACCAAGAATGTGTAATAAAGTGCTTTTTCCAGCTCCTGACTCACCAACAATAGCCACTACCTCAGCTTTTTCTATAGCAACATCAACACCTTTTAAAACTGCTAAATCTCCGTATGCTTTTTGAATATTATTTGCTTTTATCACTATGCGAAATTAGTTCATTTTTTTGTTAGGAATTAAGCATATAAGAATAGTTTAATTTTTGAAAATAAAAAACCCCAAGTGTTTCCACTTGAGGTTTAAATATTTAGTATGTGATTAAGCTAAGCTTATTTCTTCACAATCTTAGTAGTTAATGCCTCAGTTCCGTTATTGATATTTAATAAATAAATACCAGTATTGAAATTGCTTACATCAAAAGAAACATCTTGGTTTCCTTGTTCTACATCAAAAGAACCACCTTCTACTAATTTACCAGCTAAGTCGTAAATTTCGTAAGTAATAGTAGTAGCAGAGTAAGAATCGATATTTACAATAACATTAGAAATTGCAGGCGTTGGATTAACACTATTAATAGCAAATTCTTGTGCTGAACGAGTTACAGCAATTGCATCATACTTATCAACTGTTCCGTTAATATCAGTAGCTGTTAAAATATAGTAAGTTACTCCAGCGGTTGCATTTACATCTGTGAATGAGTAAGCACTTACTACAGAAGAATTACCAACACCATTAACAGAACCAATAGTATAGAAACTTACACCATCTTTAGAAGCCTGAATTGTAAAATAATCATTTTCAAACTCTGAAGCAGTAGCCCAAGATATTAAGTTTCCTGCTTCTGTAGCATCTCCACGGAAATATAATAAATCAATAGCTGTAACTTTAATACATGGATCATAATCTGGTTGGTAAACAAAAGCCTCACAAGCAGAACCATCTGAAACTACAACATTAACCTGTGCATTATCAGTATAGTTTACTAAAATATTTTGAGCATCTGCAAAAGATATATCATCAAAGTTTAAGTCTCCACTTACAGCGTATGTGAAAGCATCGCTATATTCTGGTAAACCACCCATAATAGTGAAAGTTTCATCAAATACACCATCCTCAGTTGCAGAACATTCGTGATCAGAAATTACCATTACAGGAGATAATACTGTTACATCTATACCGTTTGCAGGATCACCACCATTGTTTAAGTCAAAACAGCTTAAAGTTGCTAATACATCACCTGCACCTGCACCAATTAATGCACCTAAATCAACACCATCTAAATCAGATGCTAATACATTTAATACGTGAATTGTGTAGTCACCAGCAGCTAAACCTGCAAAGTTTCCATCTAAACTTAAAGCAGCAATAGTTAAACCTTCACCTTGAGTTGCAACAAATGCAGTTGCATATTCATCTAAAGTATTGTTACCTTCAGTTGAAGCTGCTACAGTAGAACAAGAAGCAAATACATTACCCTCAACATCTGCACCACCAACAGCTAAAATACCTGATTGAGCCATACATTCAAATGTTGGGGCTACAGGAATATCAGCCGTAGCTACGCCATCAGCTGTTACTTCTACAGTTACTGAATTTCCATCATAAGTAATTGTGTATGTTCCTTCTTCTAACCCAGTAAATGCATAATCTCCATTCTCATTTGTTGTAGTTGTTGCAACAACGTTACCATCAGCATCAGATAAAGTTACTTCTACATCAGCAATACCCATTTCACCTTCATCTTGCATTCCGTTTTCGTTATCATCCATAAAAATACGACCAGCAACATCACCAGTTACAGCCTCATATTCACAAGAACCATCATCTTCAGTGGCATCTGGGTTATAGTTAATAGCTGTTGGATCAGTGCAACCTAATACTGGAGGCACATCTCCACACTCACCAGCTCCACAAGCTTCAGCAATACAAGCAGCACCTCCTAATAAATCTGAAACTGAAATTTCAATTGTTCCTGTACAATCTGGGTTGCTATCTTGTGTTAAAGTCATTACAAATGAATCTGCTGCATCTAAATCTGCCTGAGTAAAGGTTACAATTCCTACTGTTGAACCTGGGATAGATGCATCTGCTGTTCCAATATTTGTTGTGATTGTAAACGTTTCTGTGTTGCCTGCTACTAATGTTCCATAAGCAAAAGCATAATCTGCATTTGTTAAACCTAAGCCCCAATCTGCATTATCTCCACAAGCTGTTGCTAATGAAATATCTGTTGTTGTTGTTAAAGCTACTGGATCTACTAAATCTACTGCGAATAAACAAGGACAATCGTCTGGACAAGACTCATAAGTCTCACCTGCATCACATACTCCATCACCACAAACTAAAGCTGAAGTTTCGCCTGCTACAAAGCTAAATGTATCTTCAATATCATCACCTACACAATCGTAAGTGTTATCTCCTGCTACTCCATTATCTGGTGAAGCATTGTAAATTGAACCACCCATTGCATCTGTAATAGTTAATGTTCCACCATTCCAGCCATCTCCGTAATCATCAAATGAAGTGAACGTATATTCAACACCATTCATTAAACATAAAGCTACTGTTTCATCAGCAGAACCATCATAAGCTCCACAAGCTACTGAAGCCACAACGTTTCCATCTGCATCTGTAACTGACCAGCTAATTTCTGTTGGCCAAGCTGAAGCTGTTGCTCCAATTGTAAAT
>JAHDDA010000031.1:2749-5462 GCA_020629595.1 Chitinophagales bacterium | reverse complement strand
AACTGACCAGCTAATTTCTGTTGGCCAAGCTGAAGCTGTTGCTCCAATTGTAAATGTATATTCAGTACAATCTTGTGATTCATACTCACATGAACCATCATCTTCAGTTGCTTCTGAATTATAGTTAATTGCATTAGGATCTGTACAACCTAATATTGCAGCAGGAGGTGCGTCAACAACATTGATTCTTGTAGCACCATTATAAGCAATACAAACTCTAGTACCAGCAGGTAAACCTACAACTGGACCTAATGTAGTAATAATCTGATCTAATGTATCTAAATAATATACAGAAGGATTAACAGCTGTAATTTCACCTAATAAAGTTTCAGCTACGGAAATTGTTTGTTCTAAAGATTGAACACCTCCATCTGCCTGAATACCATTAAGGGTATTACAAATTTGATCGTTTCCAGTTAAACTTTCTAGAACAGCACACAAAGGCGTAACTGCATTTACAATACCATCAATTGCAGCAATATCATAATTAAATGAATAAACATCTAAATAATCTCCTTCTGATAAACCAAGAGCAGCCACATCGAACACATAATCATCAGAAATCACTAATGTTGTATCCATTGTTCCGTCAGCATTGTTTTTAAAAACATCTACTGCATAAGAATTATCAGGTAAAGTACCTCCTGCAGCCATTTGCATAAAATCCATTGCATTTGAGCCATCAGTGTACAACACATAATTACCATCGGCATCCATTGTAGCACCATCTGCTGGCATAAATGAACCTGCCATATCTCCATCACAGGTTGCATAAGGTGGTGGTGGACCTACCTGAGCATTTAAGTTGCTACATACAATAAATGTAACAACTAATGAAAAAAGTGTAATAAGTTTCTTCATAAGAAAAATTTAATTAAATAACAAAAATTTATATTAGAAAAAAATTTAATTCAAACTTTAACCTACAAATTTAATAAATATGTTACCAATTTTAAAAGCATATCAGTTGCCAAATTCAAAAAATTATCAACATTTAATAAAACATTAATTTAATAAGCATCATATTTACACTCCATTTATCAGTTTTTTAAAACTCTTGTGTGCTAAAAGTAACTTCTTTAATTTTAAAAATTAAATTTGCATTTTGCTTTAGTAGAGGTTAGCCTGTCTTAAAGAATAACAATAACTCATAAAAGACACCAACTTTTTTAAATTGTTTAATTTTACGATAATAAATGAATAAGGGCGTAGTTGTTTCAGGACATAAATACACTAGTGAAACTGCATTGGAAATTTTAAATTCAGGGGGCAATGCTTTTGATGCTCTTATTACTGCTTTTATTACCTCTTGTGTAGTAGAGTCTTGCTCTATTTCACTTGGTGGTGGTGGTTTTATGCTAGCAGCTCCAAAAAATCAAGCAGTTGAACTTGTTGATTTTTTCACACAAACGCCAAAAAACAAAAAACCTGTTAATGAATTAGATTTTGCTCCTATAAGTGTAGATTACAAAGATTCAACCCAAGTATTTCATATTGGTTTAGCATCAATTGCTGTTCCCGGAAACGTGGCGGCTATATTCGATATTCATAAAAAATATGGCTCAATCCCCTTGAAAGAATTAGCACAGCCTGCCATTGAAATTGCAAAAAAAGAATGGGAAATTGATAATTTTCAAGAAATAGGTATTGACTTATTATTTCCAATTTTAGGTTATACAAAGGAACAAGCTAAGATTTACACTAATAGTAGTGGAATAAAGAAAACTGCTGGAGAAACTATACATATTCCTTATCTTGCTAACGCCATTGAGGCTATAATTCACGAGGGGAAAAGGGAATTTTACGAAGGGGAATTTGCAAAAAAACTAATAAGTAGTTGTAATGAAAAAGGTGGGTATTTGACATTTGAAGACTTAAAAAGCTACAAAACAATTACTCGGAAACCAATAAACATAAACTACAGAAATAATACAATTTTCACTAATTCACCTCCAAGTTCTGGTGGCTTGCTTATTGCTTTTGCATTAAAAATGCTTGAAAAGCATAACATTAACAACATACAGTTTGGCACAAAGCAACATATTGAATTAATTACCCAAAATATGGTTTCGGTGGCTAAGGCAAGGAAAAACCTTATTAATGGAAAAAAACTGAACAATTCATTGATCAATGAATTGTTATCAGAAAAAATAGTAAATCACTATTTAAAACCAGAAATTAGCAAAGTAGGAAATACAACACACATAAGCATAATTGACAATAAGGGCAACGCTGCAAGTTTAACACATTCCTCTGGTGAGGGTTCTGGTTATGTAATTCCTAAAACTGGAATTATGATGAATAATATGTTAGGAGAAGCTGACTTAATGCCTTTGGGTTTTCACAACTTTCCAACCGATGTAAGAATTTCCTCGATGATGTCGCCCACAATAGTTAAAGATAAACAAGGAATTAAAGCAATTATTGGTTCTGGAGGAGCTAATAGAATAAGATCTGCTATTCTACAAACTATTGTAAATATATTGGATTTCAAAATGCCGTTAGATAAAGCAATAGAAGCTCCAAGAATACATTTGGAAGGCGAAGAGTTACATTTAGAAGGAGCTTTTAAATCAGATATTGTAGAAAATCTCAATCTTGGAAATCTTGAAAAAAACTATTGGGCTCAAGATAATCATATGTTTTTTGGAGGGGTTAATGCAATTGCCAAAAGTGGTAATGATTTTTTTGGATATGGCGATAGTAGAAGATT
>JAHDDA010000031.1:0-2649 GCA_020629595.1 Chitinophagales bacterium | reverse complement strand
GTCAGAGGTCAGAGGTCAGAAATTAATAATTTGAATTTTAAAATGAAAACTTATATAAATTTTATACTCTTTTTTGTTTTAGTTTGTTGTCTAAGTTCTTGTTTTGGAGACTTACCAGAACCAGATATTCCAAAAGCAAAAAAGCAAATCACAGAGGAAAAACAAGAACTTCCTCCACGAATTAAACTTTTGAACGAAAGGTTAGCAACGGACACAGCAAATGCAGAATTGTATTTTGCAAGAGCCAATGCATTCTTAGAGATAAGAGATATAAATGCTGCATCATCTGATATTTTATTGGCAATGAAGCACGACTCAACTGAAGCAAAATATTATTTAACTGCTTCTGACATTCTTATCCAATCGGGCAACGGAACGGCAGCAATAAAAATTTTACAAAATGGCTTAGGAAGGTTGCCTGATAATACAACAATTTGGTTAGAAAGAGCAAAGCTGCATTATTATTTAAGACAATATGATGAAGCAACTTTATCTTTTCAAAAGCTACTAACGCTTAATCCAACAATGCCTGAAGCCTTTTTTTATAGAGGCTTAATGAATAAAGAGTTAGAAAAAATAGAATTAGCTAAAAAAGATTTTGAAACAGCTATTGAACACAATCCAGATTTTTATGACGCTTTAATGCAGTTAGGGCTTATTAACCAATTAGACAACCCTAAATTAGCTATTGCCTACTTAGACAACGCCTTGCGTTTAGATCCACAAAGTTCAGAAGCACTTTATGCAAAAGGCATAATTTACCAAAGTCAAAACAATTATAAAGACGCAAAAAAAACCTACAAAAAAATAGTTAGCTTCGATAAACAAAACGCAAATACTTTATATAATTTGGGCGTTATTTATTTTAATCAAGACTCTTTAGATTTAGCAAAAAAACACTTTGATATGGCTGTATTAGTAGAACCAACTTATTATAGAGGTTACTATATGCGAGGCAAATATTATGAACTTGAAAAAGATATTGAAAAAGCAAAAGTAGAATATCAAAATGCTTTAAATATAAACCCAGAACATCAGCAGTCTAAAGATGCTATTAATAGAATTAAGAATTAAAAATGTGTGAATTGATAAGTAAGATAACTCTGATACCTGAAACCTAAAAAAATGAAAAACTTTAAAAAACATAAGCCACAGAGTCGTATTCCAAAAGAATTAGTTGTTTATGGTAGGCAACCCGTTTTTGAAGCAATTGATAGTGGGCAAACAATTGAGAAAATATATTTCAAACAAGGAATTGATGTGAAATTTTTACGATCCTTAAAAGAAAAATGCATTGAATTGGAAATTCCTTTTCAAGGTGTTCCACAAGTAAAATTAGATAAAATTACTACAAAAAATCATCAAGGTGTAGTTTTAATCTTATCGCAAATAAAATATTATAAATCCGAAGATATTTTATCTCAAGTTTACGATAAAGGAGAAATTCCCCTCTTTTTAATTTTAGATGGCGTTACTGATATACATAACATTGGGGCAATAGCACGTACCGCTTGGGCAAGTGGAGTTCACGCTTTAATAGTTCCACATAAGGGTTCAGCAAGCATAAATGCCGATGCTATTAAAAAATCGGCAGGTGCATTATTACACATTCCTGTTTGTAGAACAATTAATTTGGAAGACACAATAAACTTTTTAAAAAATAATGGTCTAAAAACTGTATGCTTAGGACTAAATTCTAAGTCAAAAATGTCGTATGAGCTAGATGCACTTCAACCACTAGCAATTGTAATGGGCGATGAAGGGAAAGGAATTTCTGAAAAAATCACAAATATTTCAGATGAAACAGTTACAATTCCAATGGTAAATGATTTTGATTCTTACAATGTATCTGTTGCAACTGCAATGATTTTGTATGAGACAATGAAACAGCGTTTGCTCAACATTTAAACATTGATACTATATATTTGCTTTAAATTTTATATTAAATTAATTATGAAAAAAACCTTTTTACTCTTTGCCTGTATGTTACTTACATTCGTGGCAAATGCTCAAATTAGCGAAGACATTGAACAAGCCCTTCAAGAACAAGAGTTAGAACCCAACTCTATTTATGAAATTAGATATTGGCAAGATATGTCTCGTCCTGGAAATGCCGATATATTTTTAGATACAATGAAGTACCAACGTGGCAATGATCGTGCAGGTTTCACGTATTCAAATTCAGAATGTGTTTCCTTTCACTGTAAAGAAACCGATGATATGGTTTATTCTTTAGTACCTGAGTTTGCAGGTTCACAAGATGAATGGACTATTCAGAACAAATTTATTAGAAAAATTCAGGTAACACCTGTTCCTTTCCGTTCAATGCAACGAAATATTTATATGGTTTATGTTGCCGATAAGGGAACTGAAATGAGTGGTTATGGCGATTACTCTTTAGTATCTAAAGAGTTTGGTGTAGTTACTCGTTGGAATGGCGATGCAGAATACTACCAATTATTGAGAATTGATGTTTATGAAACCGATTCAAAATCAAATTCACGTTTACGCCAAGAAATAGACTTATTGCCTTTACACGATCAAATTTATAAAAAAGGTGCTCATCGATATAGAAATTAATTTTTAATTTTAGCATTAAAAATTTTGAAGAAAGCCCAAGCTATTTTACATAGTTTGGGCTTTTTTAGT
>JAHDDA010000030.1:9874-13652 GCA_020629595.1 Chitinophagales bacterium | reverse complement strand
TTTCAACTTTTCTACTTAGCCAAACGCATAAAATGCTTCATCCAACGGTCAGGAATTTCTTTGTAATGAACACTTTTTAAATAATCTTCATAGGCACAAGGAATGTATTCAATACGTTCTATATCTGCTCCATTCATTACTGGAACTTTCATCCACCATTTTTCATCATTTTTACTTTTTACAAACTCAATTTCCTGCATTTCTTCAAACGGAACTTTATATTTCAAAAATCCTTCATCGAAATATTGTGGATATTCTGGTCGGCGAGCAGTATAACCATCTATAAAATGCCAAATTAATTGAGCCCCCAATTTTGCTGTTTGATTATTTACATCGTTCTCTGGGAAATATTCATAAATACCTAAAGAACTTACCTTATCACCAAAACCAATATAACGAGTTAAGGCACAGGCTTCTTCGCTGGTAAAACCATGCAAAGATGCCTCACGTTGCCCTGGTGCATCGCCACATTTTATACTTTGTAAATCTATACTCACCATATCGGCATTACGTACCAATGGCTCCATACGTTTAATGTTTTCTTTAAAAATTCCTAAACGATAACAACTAAAATGGAATTTCTCTAAGGTATCTACCATTTCTGGGTCAACTAAATAATGTTGATGTCCAAGATGAAAAAAGTTAGAAATAAAATTGGGTTGATACGCCAATATTTTATATAAAAAAGAACGAGAATCAATGCCAGTTTCAGGATGTAACAAATCAATGGTTTCGTCAACCATAACAATATTTACATCAAACTCTTGCTTTTCGTACCCTAAAAACTGCCCATAAGTAAGATCGTGCGTACCACCAATAATTATTGGAAAAACATTAGCACTTAACAAATTGTGCATTAATCGTCCTAAGTTTTGGTAAGTTTCCTCTTTAGATGCTCCATTTTTTAAATTCCCAAGATCTATTACAGGTAATTGATATTCCCAATTATACAATTTATAGAACTCTTTCCTTATTAAATTGGCGGCTTTACTACAATTATTGCTTCCTTCATTTTCGTGGTCAAAATTTACCCCAACAATGGCTAAACTAAACGAATTCCATATAGTTTCTTCTTGTGCATCGTAGCTTACAATTTGATGCCCCCATTGGTTAATTGATAACTTTTTTAAATCAATTAATTCATTAATATTTACAGGTTCTAAAAGTGTGTGTATCATATTTATAATTTAGTGGTTAATGTGTAATGACCAATATTCTTATGCTGATGTTTTGTTGGTCTCCTGACCAACCAAAGTATGGAATATAGCCACAAGTTCTTTAGTCATTACAGTTATGCTTTTAAAATTAATTTTTCAATTTCCTTTGGAAAATGTTCATACTCCAATTGATGTACTTTTTGAGCTATTATTTCAGCAGTATCGGTATTACTCAACGCACATTTAGCCTGAAAAACAATAGGTCCTTCATCATAAATTTCATTAACTAAATGTATGCTAATGCCCGAATGTGTTTCATTATTGGCTTTAACGCTTTGGTGTACCTTCATTCCATACATTCCTTTTCCACCATATTTAGGCAATAAAGAAGGATGAATATTTACTATTTTATTTGGAAAGTCATTGATTAAATCAATGGGAATTTTTTTTAAAAAACCAGCCAAAACAATCCAGTTTATTTCAAAAAAATTTAACTGCTCAATTAATTGATTGCTATTTAACAAATTACTATTATCAATTACAAGACTAGGAACATTGTATTTTTTAGCCCTAAGTAAAACTTTTGCTTTTGCTTTATTACAAACAACTAAAGCAACTTCAATATTTTTCTTTTGCTTGAAATATTGAATTAAATTTTCGGCATTTGTTCCATTACCCGAAGCAAATATTGCTATTTTCTGAAATGCTAAACTCATCAACCTAACAAATTTAATTGATGCATTTGGGCTATTTTATTTTTGAGCAAAGGTGTTATACACTCGTTTTCCACAAATTGACGGTTGAAAATTCCTATTTTTGCAAAAAATAAAAAACAATGCTTTTTCCAGAATATAAATTTTACTTAGCCTCTCAATCTCCTAGAAGAAAAATGCTTTTAGAACAAGCACATTTTAAATTTGAAATTTTAACCAAAGATGTTAAAGAGCTAGTTCCCAATGGAATGAAAAGCGATAATATTCCTGAATATTTGGCAAAGTTAAAAGCCAATGCTGTTGTAGATTATTTAGCAAAAGAAAATGAAATTATTATTTCTGCCGATACAATAGTGTGCTTAAACGAGCAGATTTTTGGGAAACCCAAAAACGCTAAGGAAGCAAAAAATACTTTACAATTACTTTCTGGAAAAATTCATCAGGTTATTACAGGGGTTTGTTTAACAAGTTTAACAAAACAAGTGAGCTTTTCAGAAACAGCTTATGTGTATTTTAAAGAACTTAACGAAGAACAAATAGACTTTTATATAGAAACCTACAAACCTTACGACAAAGCAGGGGCTTATGCTATTCAAGAATGGATGGGCATAATAGGAATTGAAAAAATAGAAGGTTGCTATTTTAATATAATGGGCTTACCAGTAAGCAAATTAGTTACAGTTTTGAAGGATTTTTAATTTTATGATTAAATTTTTAATTGCAAATCACAAAAAATCAAACATTTTTCCCATAAAATTCAATAAAAACAATTATTTTTGCATTCCTTATTTCGATAAAGTTATATAGAAACATATATTATGGCACATCATAAGTCAGCAAAAAAGAGAATCCGTCAGACAGAAAAAAGACGTTTACACAACCGTTACTATGCTAAAACAACACGTAATGCAATTAAAACTTTACGTAGCACTACCGATAAGGCTGAAGCTGAGGCTTTATTACCATCGGTTATTGGTATGATTGATAAATTAGCAAAGCGTAACATTTTACACAAAAAAAATGCTGCAAACAAAAAGTCTAAATTGACTAAGTTTGTAAACAGCTTATAATTTTACATTCTATAAAAATTTTATAGGGGAAATCTTGTCAAAGGTTTCCCCTTTTTTTCGTTATTTTATTCTATGAATAATGAAAACGCAACATCTTATGGCATTAGAACTTGGGCTGAAGAAGATAGACCAAGAGAAAAACTTTTGTTAAAGGGAAAAATGGCATTGAGTAATGCCGAATTGATTGCTATTTTAATTGGCTCTGGCAGTAGAAAAGAAACTGCCGTTGATTTATCAAAACGAATATTAAAAAGTGTAAACAACAACCTTAATCAATTGGGTAGATGTACCGTTGTTGATTTAATGAAATTTAGAGGAATAGGCGAAGCAAAAGCTATAAGTATTGTTGCGGCATTAGAAATTGGCAGACGCCGACAAACGGAAACAGCTTTAGAAAAACCTCAAGTGCGTTCTAGCAGAGATGTTGCCAATTATATACAACCCATTTTAGGCGATCTAACACACGAACAATTTTGGGTGCTTTACTTAAATCAAGCCAATAAAATAATGAATAGCGAATGTGTAAGTAGCGGAGGTATTGCTGGCACAGTTGCCGATATTCGTATATTATTTAAAAAAGCCATAGAAAATTTGGCGTGTAGTATTATTGTTGCCCATAACCATCCAAGCGGAAACTTGAACCCAAGTCAAGCCGATATTCAATTAACTAAAAAATTAACCGAAGCTGGTAAAATATTAGATATTCCTGTATTGGATCATTTAATTATTGCCGAAAAAAACTATTATAGCTTTGCCGATGAAGGAATGATGTGATTTATTTTTAAGCACATAATAACTTCACAACAAATATATTTGTGTGGTGGTGTAAAATGAATGA
>JAHDDA010000030.1:3575-9774 GCA_020629595.1 Chitinophagales bacterium | reverse complement strand
AATCAACAATTTTAACCCACTACCTATATTTGCAATTGATTGAATTTACAAATGACCGAAATTAGTAATTATATTACAGAGTTTACAGGGCTTTCTGCTTTGGTTCAGCAAAAAATGCTATCGTCAATTATTTTAATTTTCATACTTTGGGGATTAAAATATGTAGCACACAAATTAACCTTTCGAATAAAAGACTTTAAACTGCAATACAATGTAAGAAATGTGTTGAGTTACGTTTTTTATATAATTGGCTTTTTATTAGTTGGGCGTATTTGGTTTGAAGGTTTTGGTTATTTTGCTACCTATTTTGGTTTACTGTCGGCTGGTTTGGCAATTGCTTTAAAAGACCCATTAACCGATTTTGCTGGTTTTATTTTTATTGTTTTTCGCCGCCCTTTTCAAGTGGGTGACCGTATTCAAATAGGCGACCACTCTGGCGATGTAATAGATGTACGTATTTTTCAATTTTCGATAAATGAAATTGGAAATTGGGTAGATGGCGACCAAAGTACAGGACGAATTATTCATATCCCTAATGCTTCTGTTTTTACTAGCCCTTTGGCAAATTACCACAAAGGTTTTAAATTTATATGGAACGAAGTTGGTGTTTTAGTAACCTTTGAAAGCGACTGGCAGAAGGCATTGAAAATATTGGAAGAAATTGGCAATGAATACAATCCGCAAATGGCAAGCGATGCCGAAAAAAGATTACAAAAAGATTCTAAGGGTTTTTTGTTACACTATTCAAATTTAAAATCTAAAGTTTACCTTGATGTGAAAGATAGCGGTGTTATGCTTACTATTCGCCATCTTTGCACGCCTCATAAACGTAGAGATGCCAAAGAGTTTATATGGAAAAGAATTTTGGTTGAGTTTGCTAAACATACCAATATTGATTTTGCCTACCCTACTGTTCGAAGATTTGACCACAATATTGAAGGGAAAGAGGCTATTGAAAAAGAACAAAATTTTAAATAATATTGAACAATATTCTGTTGTTTTGGTTAGTAAACCCAAAGTACCAAATGAAAAAAATTTGTTTCCTACTACTAGTTACTTTACTCTTTTGTTTTGAAAACTTACAGGCTCAAACTAAATATTTCCCAACATTTACAGCCATTGACTTGAATAAAAAAGAAGTAACGTTACCAGCCGATATTTATACCGAAAAAACTTTATTAATAGTTCCATTTAAACAAAAACAACAAAACGAAATCTATGACTTTTTGGCTCAAATAGATCCTCTATTACAAGAATTTCCTGATTTTGATTTTATAGAAATTCCAACGATATCTAGTTGGTGGAGTTGGTTTGGTTTAAACAACTGGATTGACGATGGTATGAGAAGTGGTATTCAAGATTTTGAAGCCCGAAAGCGAACGGTTACTTGGTACACCGATGTTGATAAGTTTTTAATGCAAATGGATATTAAAGATAAAAGTAATGTTTGCTATTATTTAGTTGATAAAAATGGTGAAATTTATTGGCAAATAGCAGGTAAAGCAACTAGCGAAGACATTGATAAATTAAGGCAATTTTTACTCTAATGTTTCTTCAAAATCTATAAGTTTTTTAATGGTAAAATAAAAAGTAGAACCTTTTCCTACTTCAGAAGTTACACCAATCTCACCTTCGTGGAGTTCTACAATTTTTTTGCATATAGATAAACCTAAACCTGTTCCTGTAAATTTAGATTTATGCAATCTTTTAAATAAAACAAATATGTTTTTTTGAAATTCGGAATCTATTCCAATACCATTATCTTGGATATAAAATTTATAGTATGTTCCTAAATCTTCTGACCAAATTTTAACAATTGGCTTTTTATCTTTTTCTACAAATTTTATAGCGTTGGCTATTAAATTTTGAAAAACTTGCGATATTTTCAACTCGTTTATGAATAAAAAGTCAGGTAAGTTAAAAAGGGAAATGATAGTTTTAGTTTCTCTAATTTTTTCACTTAAACTATAAATGGCACTATTTAAAACTTTTACTGTTTCTATTTTTTCTCTTTTTACAGCTTTATCTGCGTGGGCTACTCTTGAAAATGTTAATAAATCTTCAATAAGCAAATGCATTCTTTCCGCAGCACTTATTACAAAGTCTAAATACTCTTTACCATTTTCATCTAATAAATTTCCATATTTTCTACTTAACAATTGAGAAAAACTTTTGATAGTCCTTACAGGTTCTTTTAAATCATGAGAGGCAACATAAGCAAAATTTTCAAGTTCTAAATTTGAGGCAATATATTTTTGTAACTCGTTGTTTTTGTGCTCAAGTTCTTCAATCATCTTTTTCATTTCAAGTTCAGCAAGTTTAATTTTATTTATGTTGTAAGCAAAAACCATTAAACCTTCAACTTCATCTTTGTTATCTTTAAGTGGAACTATATCCGTACTTGTCCATAAACCATCCTCATCTTGAGCTTCAAGTCTAATAATACTCTTTTTTGTTTTGATTACTTTTTTATCTATCTCGTAAAATTCTACTGCTCTTTTTGGATATAGTTCATTAACATATCTGTTTTCAAAATCTTCTGGATTACCTCCAAGTTTATTTGCGGCAGTTTTATTTAGCCTTATAACTCTATTGTTCAAATCTTTATGATAAAATCTAACAGGTAAAGCATCAATGATAGTTCTTAACTCATTATACTGTTTTTCAAATTTATTTTTTCTACTATTAACTTCATCTAATGCAATCTTTGATGTAGAAACCTCAATAAATTCAAAGATTATAGCATTCTCATTTCCTTCACTTTCAATTTCGAAAACTGTAATATTTGCCCAGAAAGGCTCATTATTTACATTTTTAAGTTTACAAAATTCAAAAGTTTTTTCCTTTACTCCGTTAGATAATATTGTTTTAACTCTCTTAAAAATTGTACTATTGTTTTCTACTTGAAAAGCACTATTTAGTTGTGGTCTTAAAAATTGATAACCACTTTCTTTTAAGTTATAAACCGTTTTAAAGCCAAACATATTTAAAGCAGCTACATTAGCGTCTCTAATAGTAATCTTGTCATTTTCCCTTAATAACACTAACATTCCGACCTTGGTATTTTCAAAAACAGCTCTTAACTGATTTTTACTTCTTACAAGTAATTGTTCTTGCTTTTTTAGTTCAGAAATATCTCGTACAATACTCAAAGAAAAATCGGCATAAGGTACTTCTAATCTTACAGTAGTAATATCTGCAAATAATTTAACCTTATTTTTTGTTTTAACTATCCAATCAGCTCTTCTATGTTTATCAAGATCAAGTTTTTTTCTATATTTTTTGTACTTTTCAAATGTTGTTTCTTTATTTTCTTGATATTTCGGAAATAAATCTACAACTTCTAAGTTACAAAACTCTTGTGATGTGTAACCAAAAAGTTCTTGTGCTTTAGGATTGGTTTCTACAATTCTTAATTCAACATGATTAAACAGTATAATACCATCATTTGCTTTATCAAATATTGTTTTGTAGTACTTAGATTGATTAATCTGTTGGTTTTCAAATTTTATAGAATAATATTTCTTTTCATTATCAACTATTTTTTCAAGATTAAGATAAAAGAAATAATTATTCACTAATGAGGTGTTTTCGTTTATCCAAACGAAAGATAAATTATCTGATATACTTTTTTGATTATTAAAATTATCTAAATTTTCTAAAATTTTATTATACAAATTAGTATCTAAATAATAAGAAAGTTTCTTAGAATTTTCAGTTTTAAATTCGTGTATAAAAAAATCATTGTCAGCTTGCGAAATATATTCTATTTCCAAGGTATCATTAATTACTACAATTAATGGTAAATATTTTTCAATAATTTTTGTTTCCCAAAATTGTTTACTTGGCATTAAACAGTACGTTCAAATTTAGAATTATAAAATTAAAATAATTCCTAATTCTATGCCAATTAATTTAGGAGTTCTAGTTTTTAATCCCAATTAAATCAAAGAAAAAGGCATATTCTAAAGCAGTTTCTTTTAAGGCATCAAATCTACCCGAAGCTCCACTATGTCCAAATTCCATATTTGTATGTAAAAGCAATAAATTATCATCGGTTTTAAATTCACGTAACTTAGCCACCCATTTTGCAGGTTCCCAATACTGCACTTGCGAATCGTGGTAACCTGTGGTAACCAACATATTAGGATAATTTTGTGCCGCTACATTATCGTAAGGCGAGTAGGTTTTTATGTAATCATATTGCTCTTTTATTTTTGGATTCCCCCATTCGTTGAACTCTCCAGTTGTAAGCGGAATGCTTTCATCTAACATTGTTGAAATTACATCTACAAACGGAACTGCCGCTACAACACCTCTGTATAATTCTGGCTTAATGTTTATTATTGCTCCCATTAGTAAACCACCAGCACTTCCGCCCATAGCAAATAGCTTATTGTTAGCAGCATATTTATTATTAATTAAAAATTCAGAGCAATCAATAAAATCGGTAAAGGTGTTCATTTTCTTAAACATTTTACCGTTTTCATACCATTGTCGTCCCATTTCAGAACCTCCACGAATATGAGCAATAGCATACACAAAACCTCTATCTAAAAGGCTTAAACGAACACTTGAAAAATAAGGCTCTGTACTTGAACCATACGAACCGTAAGCATATTGCAAACAGGGTGCTGTGCCATCAATAGGCGTATCTTTATGATAAACTATTGAAATTGGTACTTTTGTGCCGTCTTTAGCAGTAGCATAAACTCTTTTGCTTTTATAATTTTCTGGGAAAAAAGTATCTGAAATTACTTCTTGTTGTTTTAAAAGCGTTTTTTCACGATCATTCATTTCATAATCATACACCGAATTTGGGGTTGTAAGAGATGTATAGCCAAATCGTAAAATTGGTGTATCAAATTCTCTATTTACCGATGAGTAAATTAAATGTGATTCATCTTCAAATTGAATGTAGTGTTCATTTTCTGGTTTGTCCCACGGAATAATTCTTAATTCAGTAACACCTTTAACTCTCTCGTTTAAAACTAAGTGGTTTTTAAATACATCAAAATCTGATAGTAAAACATCTGTTCTGTGTGGAATTATTTCTTCCCAGTTTTCTTTTGAAGGCTTATCAATTGGTGCTTTGACTAACTTAAAGTTTTCAGCATCTAAATTTGTTGAAATGTAAAAATAATCACCATAATGCTGAACGCTATATTCGTGTTTTTCACCTGCTGGCACACGTGGTTCTATTACCTGAAATTCTCCCGTTGGGTTATCTGCACTTAAAAAATGAGTTTCAGAAGCTAAGGTTGAATAACAGCCCAACATAATGTATTCTCCAGATTTTGAACGGCTAGCATAAACGCCATATTGGGCATCTTTTTCGTGAAAAATCTCCACATCTTCAGAAATTGGCTTGCCTAATTTATGACGCATTATCTTATAAGAACGCAATGTTCCTTCTTCCTTTAGCGTATAAAAAATAGTTTCATTATCGTTAGCCCAAGCTACCCACGAAGTTGTATTAGGAATTTCATCAGCAAGTAATTCTCCTGTTTCTAAGTTTTTAAATCTCAAGGTATAAATTCTTCGGCTCAATGTATCTACACCATAAGCCATAATTTTGTTGTTTGGGCTTACTATTCTTCCTCCAACCGAATAATAACTGTAACCTTCGGCTAATTCATTTACATTTAATAATACAATTTCTTCGTTTTCAAGGCTTTCTTTTTTACGACAATAAATTGGATAATTTTTGCCTTCTTCGTAGCGTGAATAATAAAAATAGCCGTTTTCTTTATAAGGAACAGATTGATCGGTTTCCTTTATTCTTCCTTTTAATTCTTCAAATAAAGAAGCTCTAAAATCTTTTAAATGAGCTAATTTTGCTTCTTTGTAATCATTTTCGGCATTCAAATAATTTACAACATCTTTGGTTTGTTCGTCAGGATTTTCAGCCATTTTTTGCTCATCTGACAATCGCATCCAAAAATAATTATCAATACGAGTATCGTTATGGATACTTAATTCTTCTTTAACTTTTTTAGCAACTGGTGCTTCTGTTAAATTTATATTTTGCATAGAATTATTATCTGTTTTAGTTTTCTTTAGACTAGAACAAGCCGTTAAGAGAATACTTGAAATAAATAGTAAAATAAGATATTTATTATACGAAATTTGCTTGTTTTGATAACTCATTTTACTTTGTTTTTAAGTTTTAAAATAGGTTTTTCGATAATGAAATAAG
>JAHDDA010000030.1:1745-3475 GCA_020629595.1 Chitinophagales bacterium | reverse complement strand
AAAATTGTAAGAAAATATATTGGAAAAATACGCAAGGCTCGTTTTAGATAAAACTTTTTGAAAGAAAATGTATTTTCGTTTTTTTCTCTAATCAAAATTCTGGTAATGAGAAAACCACTAAGCACAAAAAAAATATCGACTCCTAAATAGCCAAACTGCAGTTTTAAACTGGTATATTTTATAAATTTCCCTAATGCTGAATTAGTAACTTGTGGAAAATGAGCAACTAACACCAACAGAGCTGCATAGCCTCGTAGCCCATCTAATACTTTTATTTTTTGTGTTATTGGCATTAAAAAAACGAATTTAAGGAATTGTAAAAAAATAAATTGACCTTTTTAAATTATAACTTTGGGCAATAATTTCGTTAAAAATACTCATCGTAGCGGTGCTATGACTGCGTTTTTTTCCTCATTCTTGCATAAAATTATTTCCTTTAAAATTGATAAATTTATTAATTCACTATTCCTAAGTTATTTTACTCGTAATTTTGTTATGTGCAATTTCTAAAAACCATAGAAGGACAACTGGTAGAAATTCAACAGCCCGAAGATGGTTGCTGGATTAATATTTATCCACCTTTTAATAAAGATGCTGTGCAACAACTTTGTGAAGAATTAGAAGTTCCTTACGATTTTATTTTGGATTCTACCGATATAAATGAGCAATCACGTTTTGAACGAGAAGATAATGCCGAACTAATTGTAATTAACACGCCAGTAAAAAATGAAACCGACTCTGATTATGATGCTGATTTTATAACTGTTCCTGTTGGTATTGTTTCGGTGGGTGAAATTTTTATTACCATTAGTGCAAAACCTAATCCAGTTGTTGATTTTTTCTTAAACAAAAGATTGCAAAATTTTGATACTGCCGATCAGAAAGATTTTGTTTTAAGAATTTTTGAAAGAACAGTTTATTTTTTTATGATTTACCTTAGAAAAATAAATAATTCTAGAGATGCTTACCAAAAAGAGTTATACAATTCGAGTAGAAATGATGAGTTACTAAAATTAATGAATCTGCAAAAGAGTTTGGTTTATTTTTCTACTACCTTACGTGATAACAATAGCCTTATGACTAAAATTCAGAAAGTGGATTTTATTCATATTAGAGAAGATGAAGATAAAAGTGATTTACTGGACGATATAATTATTGATAATGCTCAGGCTAAAGAAATGTCGGATATTTATAACAATATTTTAAATAAATCGCTGGATACTTTTGCTTCTATTATTAGCAATAATTTGAATAATGTAATGAAGCAATTAACTTCTATTACTATTGTATTAATGGTTCCTACCTTGGTAGCGAGTTTTTATGGAATGAATGTAGATTTGCCAGGTTCTGGAAATCCCTATGCTTATTTAATAACTATGGGCGTGGCTGTTTGCTTATCGTTAGTAGTAATTTATATTTTTAGGAGATTTAGGATATTTTAAGCTCTTAAATTTTTTTTCGATTTGAAAAAATAGACGTAGCAGTGCTACGTCTCTATAATCAGACTTTAAAACATTTTTTTCTTATGAACCAACGTAGGAGATGCGATAAATCGGCATCCCTACAAGCTGTACAACAAAAAACGTTTTAAACTTTATTATATATTATTTCTTATTTCTTTTTTTATGAGTTCTTTCAATTTCGAATGGATCTTGACTTTCTCTTGCTCCCCAAGCAAGACTGAAATCTACAATAGCATTTTTAGTTTCTAAATCAAAAATATATTCACT
>JAHDDA010000030.1:0-1645 GCA_020629595.1 Chitinophagales bacterium | reverse complement strand
AATTTATATTCCCATAAGTAAGGTATTCCGTTTATTAGTTCCCATTTTCCCTCCCATAATTTATAATCTTTCAGTGTGTAATTTGGTAAGTATTCGTTTATCGACATAATTTTCTCTTTCTTTCAGTCTTCTATAAATCGGAAACTGTGCCAAGTTTTGAACAAAAGCTAAAAAATAATAATTGTCGTAAACAATAATTTTAAAAATAGCAATAGAAAATGGTTATATAGTTTTTTTGCTCATAAAAGCTAATAGTATCAAAGGCTTAAATTGTCTAATTTTCCATACAAAATCAAGGAATTAAGAAAGTTTTCCAATCAAAATAGTATTGCTTTCTGCTCTGTGAACTTTTGAGTTAAAAACACCAACAAATAAGGAAATGAAATTGATAAATTTATCTTTATCAGAAAAGCCATTTTCCAATAAGCTCATTACAGCTAATCCGTTTTCATTCAATTTACTTTTTATTAAGTTTAAAGAATAATTTGTTAAAATTGAATCTGGGACTGTTTGGTCAATAAAAATATCAATGCAAACTAAGTCGTATTTATTTGTTGACTTTTTTTCTAAAAAGGAAATAGCATCAGATTCTATTAAATTACAAGCATTTAATATTTGGGGTTTTACATATTTTTTGGCTAAATCAATAATTGTTTTATCAATTTCAACTACATCAAATTGCAAATTTTTGTTTCGCTTTAGTAATAATTGAGGAATAGAACAAAAACCACCACCTAATACAAGCACTTTTTTTATTTCTTGCCTTTTGAAGTCAATTTTATTAAAAGCAATAGCAAAAGATTCGTATAAATCTTCGTAAGAGTAACAAGCAGTTGTGCTATTCAACTGCATTTTATTGTTCAACAAGCAAACTTCAATAATAGGGTTGAAGTTGCTTGTTGTTTTTTCTAAAACTACTGCTTTTAAATAGCTTTTGAGTTTTTGTGCTATGGAAGGCTTTTTAGTTATGAGTTATGAATTATGAGTGATAAGTTATGCAACTATTGGGAACATATAACAGATAGTTTTTTTGTTTACAAATTTGCTTTCTGAATTATGATAATTTCTTGGAGAACGCCTAATAATTTATTCAATTCGGTGGTATAATATCTTGTTCTATCAATGGTGATTGTTTTGTTTTCAAGTTTTAAAAAATTCCATTCAATACCAGTTGTTGAACAACCATAAATTACATCAATTTCTTTTCCTTCTATTTCTTCATTAAACTTTTTTGCCCCAATTAGTTGTGAAGCACACTGAATAATACCACTTTCTAAATCTTGTTTCTTAGCTTCTGTAATACAAAAAATTGGTGCTGTTACAAATTCAACTATTTTGCTAAATGAAAACATAAAATCACACTCGCCTATAAGTCCTTCGGCTTCATTGGCAATTAAATTTTCGCCAGAATAAATAGTAAAATCATAGTTGTTTCTTTCACTAAGTTCTAATAAAATAGGTGAAACCAAGCGTTCTGAACGAGATTTTTCACTACTAAAACCAACTTTTAAGCCTTTTTCAAGGGTTTCATTCAACCAATTAGAAGGTTCAATACTCAAATTTTTAGAAAACAGGTTTTCAGCATTGAAAGTTATTCCAAATTTATTGACTAAATCTCTTGATGTAAATTTTGAATATGCCACAG